>NZ_RIBZ01000075.1:0-3527 GCF_003721215.1 Streptomyces botrytidirepellens | reverse complement strand
CATCTTTACGCGACCTCCTTGGTGGACAGGGCAGCCCCGAGAACAGCGCGGTTGCGGGCCTGCCGCGATGGGGTCATCGGCTCCTTCCACGGCTCGTACGGGGCGGGTCGGATGGGGATGAGCTCCACGTCCAGCCGGGCTATTGCCTGCTCGCGGACGGTCGGCGGGTTGATCCGAGCCGCACGCTGCTTCTCCTGCTTGCGCCGGTCCTGCTCGGCGACGGCGCCGACCCAGTCGGTGCCGAGGCGCTGGGTCAGGTTCTTGCGGAGGCGGTTGCGGTCGCGGTGGGTGGTTGCCGCCCACACGCCGGTCGGCGTGAGCTCGGGGTTCGCGAGCGCCCACTTGAGGCAGCTGGTGACGATCGGGCAGCCGGAGCAGGCACGTTTCGCCGTGGCGAGGGTCTTCTCCCGCTCGGCACGGTTGGCAATGTCGTCGATGGCGAACAGCTTCGGGTCGGTGCGGCACGCCAGCGGCGCGTCTGTGTGTGGGAAGGGAATGCGGTCGTCGGCGCGGCTCATGGGGTGGCCTCCAGGAAGCGCTGGGCGAGGTGGGGGAGTTGGAGGAAAATCAGCTCGAAGATGGGGAGCGGGACTTGCCACGGGCCCTGCTGGCCGTCGTAGGACACGGGCAGCGGCAGCGCGTGGACCTTGTCCAGGTCCAGGTGGAAGCGGGCGGGCTGTGCCCACGGGCTACACGCGTCGTCGGTGTCGGTGTGGGTGCCGGTGGTGCGGGCGACGCCGAGGACGGCGCGGGTGTGCAGCTGGTGGCCGGGGTGGTGCGGGCCACGAGCGGGTCGCGCTGGGCGGCCCGGCTCCGGCGGGGGCGGGGCGGCACAGAGTGCGCTCAGGACCCGGCGGATCTGCGGGAGACCCCGATGGGCTCCCTGTAGATGGCGGTCAGGTGGTGTTGAGATAGCGGGCAGCGACGTCCGTGAAATCGTCGTGCGCCACCATCGCGGCGTGACGAGCTGGGGTCAGCGTGGCCGTGGCCGCCTCACGGGCCTCGGCTTTGGTCAGGTCGCTGGCGCTGGGGATCACGTCGCGTATGGCGTAGGTCAGCGTGATCATGCGTGTGGCGGCGTCGCGTATCTCCTGGTCCTGGATCAGGACCAGGAGCGCGGTCAAGGGCTCGGTGATTGCTTGGCGGGTTGCGTGGCTTTCGTCCCGCAGGGCCTCCACCCGCTCCCTCAGCCGGACGGCCCTTCAGCATCGTGTCGCCGCGTAGCCACATCACGGTGCGATGTTCGCTGACTGCGGTGGTCAGATCCGTGACGGCCTTCAGCCGGTCGCGGCGTATCTCTTCGCGGTGGTTGGCCTCCGCGGCCCGCGCGGAGGCACGCTCTTGGAAACGGCCGCTGACGATGGAGCCGAGGAGCGTGCCGATCACGGGGATAGCGCCCGCCAGGACGGTCTCCATGTTCAGGCCCAGGGGGTGCGAGCAAGTCGGTTCCGCTCGGCAGTCAGGCGGGAACGCCAGCCCGGTCCAGGACGGCGGCTATCTCGTCCTCGGGTAGCGCCGGGTTAGCACCCGCGCTGGAGGCCAGTTCGGGTACGAGGAGGGCCTCGCGGAGCCGGTGTAGCCGGAGGCGCGGGTCGCGGGCCGCCGCCTGACGCGTCCAGACGACGGGGTCGTGGCTGAGCCGTTCGATCAGCTCCGGTGTGGCGGCCGGGTCCCGTACGGCCAGGCGGCGGTAGTTCCCGTCCAGGTGGTCCGCGTAGCGGGCGGCGAGGCCCTCGCGGGGAAAACGAGGGTGCGTCTCCGCCATCCAGGCGGAGAACGTCCCGCCCAGCCGCGCGAACACCCGCATCAGGACCTCCTCCGGAGCGTCGGGGTGGTGAATGCCCAGGAGGTTCTCCACCACTGGGTCCTCGACGCGTGCGAGCAGGCGCAGCAGATCGGGCGGCAGATGGGGGCTCCAGGCGGCGGCGCGCTGGAGTAGCGGATGAGCGGAGGACGCGGCCCGACGCAGCACCTCAGGCTCGGCGAGCCCGTCCCGTACCCACCGCACGCCGTCGCCCCTGTCGAGGTCCCCGGCCGTGAAGTCGATCCCCATGCGCCGTGTCTCGTCCAGCTCGGGCCGCAGGGAGACGGCGAGCCGTACGTCCTCGTCGGGGTTGACGGCGAGCCGCTCTACGAGGTCGGCGGGCAGCGACGGGTTCCCGGCAAGGGCGGCCAAGTGCGTCCGCTCGGCGACGCACCGCTCGGCGTCGGCGCGGGAAAGGAGCCCGCGGCGCAGTGCCTCGGCGGCGGACTTCGGGTCGCGGAGGAGTTCGGCGGTGACGTGGGCGTCCCGCCGACACTCCTGCAGCGCGGCAGCCCGCCGTACCTCGGGGTCGGGGTCGGCCAGCAACGCCGACCGCTCGCCCGCCGACAGGGCCTCCCATGCGCGCACCGCTTCCCGGCGCGCTGCCGCACGGTGATGAGTGGCCATCGATGCCACAAACGACGGCGCCAGATGGGGCGACTCCAGCAGTGCCGCGCGTACGGCAGGATCCGGATCGTCGAGCAGGCGGGCGCACACGGCATCAGGGAGCGGCGCGACCTTTGCGCGCGGATCGTACACCTCGGGTCCATTTGCGAGAGCGGCCCGCACCTTAGGAGAAGGATCGTCCGCGACCCGGGCCCGCTGTGCAGGCTCCGCCCTGGCACTCATGGCGAAATCGATCCGGGACCCCGGGTTCGGGTGGGCCAGGATCAGCGCGACGGCCGACTCGGGAAGTCCGGCCCGCTGAAGAGCCTCGCGGGGCGGACGGTCGCCGTCCCTCTCGAAGGCGAGTAGGCGCAGCAGCAGCGGCGTCGGCAGCGCCGAATTTCGGGCCACACCGTCCAGCGCGGATGCGTGGAACGCCACCATGATTCCCCTACCCCCTGTGTCTTCCCCGATCGGTCCGCGCCCATGATCTCGTATTCCATGCACGACATCTGTCGACCACCGTTGCACCGGTCTTTGCGACTTTGACCAGCACAGATGCCTACTGAGGGGAGGGCTCCTAGGTCACCAACCCAACAGAAACGCAGTGGCGGGCGACCGCGCGCCGGCCGAGCGTGCTGGTGGTCATGGTCGGGCGGGGGTGTCCGGGTCGGCGGGGGAGCCGTCAGCGTGGACTAGGTCCTCGCCGTACACCCGCTTGTGCATCGCCGTCTGTGAGCCCTGGACCACTGGTCACAGANCGGCGGGGGAGCCGTCAGCGTGGACTAGGTCCTCGCCGTACACCCGCTTGTGCATCGCCGTCTGTGAGCCCTGGACCACTGGTCACAGACGGGGTGCAGCTCGCCGAAGGTGGCCAGCAGGGTGCCGAACAGGGCCAGGCGCTCGGTGGCGAGAGGGATGCGGGGCATGCTGGAGTTCTCCTGATCTCGAAGAGGGTGAAGGGGAGTGGGCGGCCGGCCCTTTGCCGATGCGCGGCCGCCTGGGACGGCTCCGCTCCGGCTGCTTCGCCGGGGCGGAGCTGTTTCAGAACGGGGATACCTTCCTTTTGGGCTTCGTGCTGCACGGGCCGCGCTGTCCGGTCCTCCGCAGCGCCCCA
>NZ_RIBZ01000074.1:0-13830 GCF_003721215.1 Streptomyces botrytidirepellens | reverse complement strand
CGTCTCGGGCGCGGGGCGCGGCGCGGGCACCGCGACCGCCGCGAGCCGTGCGTCGCGCGCCCCGCGGTCACGGGCCCGGTCCACCAGGTCCGAGGACACGCCCAGCACGACCGACGCGGCACGCGCCACCCGCCGCTCCATCAGCCGTACGACGCGGCCCCGCGGCCCCTCGGCCTCCCGCTTGGTGTGCCAGGTGACGACGAGCGGGACGCCCCGGCCGCGCAACGCGAGCGCGGCCAGCAGACCGGGCCACAGCCCGTGCGCGTGCACCAGCCCGGCCCCGACGGAAGCGGTACGGATCGACGCGATGCTCCCGGCGTCCGTACGGCCGTCGAGCGGTGCGAACCGGGCGCCCGCCTCCGTGAAGCCGTACCCCTGCTCGGCGCTCCAGGGCCCGCACACGGTCACCCGCAGCCCGCGCGCCACCAGCCCGGCCGACAGCGACCGGACATGCACCCCGCTGCCCGAAGTCCCCTCGCCCAGCACCTGAACGGCGTGCAGCGACGGCTGCCCGTGCGGCGGGACCGGGGTGTTGCTCACGGTACTGCTCACTCGGGCGGAGCTCCTGGGGCGGTGTCGGAGGTGCGGTTGCTGCGCTGCGCTTGCTCCGCCAAGAATGCCAGCCTTCGCGGTGCGCTCGCCGCAACGTTCCCATGCCACGCCCACCCAGCGCTCGCCCGTACGTCCGCAGCACCACCCATATGGGTGAACTCCGCGGCATTCCCCACCCCGCCCCTCCCCGAATCCGGCAGCTCCACCCTGGCAACGGCCGGGCCCGGCCCGGGCCCTGAGGGCGAAGCCCGGCGAGATCAGCGCAGGGCCGCGGCGAGGGCCCGGGGGCCAAGCCCCAGCGGGGCCCGGAAACCAAGCCCGGCGGCGAAGCCACGGCGGGACCGTGGGCGGGGGCCAGGGGCGGAGCCCCGGCGGGGCCGGGCGGCGCCCGGTTCGGGAAGGGGCGGGGTGGGGTGGGGTGGGGAAAGGGCTCCCGTCAGCGGCCCGTGCGGGCCGCTTCCAGCAGCTCCTCCGCGTGGGCCCGGGCCAGCTCCGAGTCCTCCTGGCCCGCCAGCATCCGGGACAGCTCCCGGACCCGGTCCTCGCCCTCCATGGCCTTCACGCCGCTGCGCGTCACCGCCCCGTCGTTCGTCTTCTCCACCACCAGGTGCCGGTCCGCGAAGGCGGCGACCTGCGGGAGGTGGGTGACGACCACCACCTGGGCGGAGCGGGCGAGCCGGGCCAGCCGGCGGCCGACCTCGACCGCGGCCTTGCCGCCGACGCCCGCGTCCACCTCGTCGAAGAGATACGTCGGTACGGGGTCGGAGCCCGCGAAGACGACCTCGACCGCGAGCATCACCCGGGACAGCTCACCGCCCGATGCGCCCTTGGCGATGGGGCGGGGCGGGGCGCCGGGGTGAGGGGCGAGCAGCAGCTCGACCTCGTCGGCGCCGTGCGGACCGTACGCCACCGCGCGCCCGCCGACCTCGACGCCGGACGCCTCGTCCGCGGCCTCGGTCTGACGGATCGCGAACGTCACCCGGGCGTGCGGCATCGCGAGGGAGGCCAGCTCCTCGGTGACGGCCTCGGCGAAGCGCGCCGCGGCCTCCGTACGGGCGTCGGTGAGCGCCTGGGCCAGCCCGCCCAGGTCGGCGCGGAGGGCGTCGCGTTCGGCGGTCAGCTCGCCGATGCGGTCGTCGTCGCCGTCCAGTTCGGCGAGCCGGGCGGCGCCCTGCTCGGCCCAGGCCAGCACATCGCTGATGTTCTCGCCGTACTTGCGGGTCAGCTGGGCCAGCGCGGCGCGGCGCTCCTCGACGGCGGCGAGCCGCAGCGGGTCGGCGTCCAGGTCGTCGGCGTACCCGGCCAGTTCACCGGCCACGTCGGACAGCAGGATGCCCACCTCGCCGATGCGGTCGGCGAGCCCGGCGAGGGCGGGGTCGTGGGAGCGGACAGCCTCCAGGGCGCGGTGCGCGCCGCCGACGAGGGTGGCGGCGTCCACGCCCTCGGGGTCCTCCGGGTTGCCCGCGAGGGCGGTGTGCGCGAGGGCGGCGGCGGACGCCAGGGCCTCGGCGTGGCCCAGCCGCTCGGCCTCGGCGGCGAGTTCGTCGTCCTCGCCCGCCCGCGGCTCGGCGGCGGCGACCTCCTCCAGGCCGAAGCGCAGCAGGTCGGCCTCCTGCTCCCGCTCGCGCGCCCGGGTGGTCAGCTCCTCCAGTTCGGCGGCGACGGCGCGCAGCCGCCGGTAGGCGCCCGCGTACTTCTCCAGCGGCCCGGCGACGGCGGCGCCCGCGTACCGGTCGAGCGCCTGGCGCTGCCGGGCGGGCCGCATCAGGCCCTGCTGGTCGGTCTGGCCGTGGACGGCCACCAGGTCGTCGGCCAGCTCCCCGAGCAGCCCCACCGGCACGGACCGGCCGCCGACATGGGCGCGGGACCGCCCTTCGGCGGAGAGGGTACGGCTGATCAGCAGCGCCCCGTCGTCGAGTTCGGCACCCGCCTCCTCGGCCCGTACGGCGACGGGCGAGCGGGCGTCGACCGTGATCCGGCCCTCGACGACCGCCGCCTTGGCGCCGATCCGCACCAGGGCGGCGTCGGCGCGGCCGCCGAGCAGCAGTCCGAGACTGGTGACGACCATGGTCTTGCCCGCGCCGGTCTCGCCGGTTACCGCGGTGAAGCCGGGTGACAGCTCGACCACGGCATCGTCGATGACACCCAGGGCACGTATCCGCATCTCCTCCAGCACGTGCAAGACCATACGAGGTTTACCGGCCACCTCGCGACGGCCACCCCCGGGGACGGCCCCACGCCTACCCAGGGTGAACGCGGGATAGCCCGGTCACCTCCCCCTCGCCGACGCCGGGGGCGTATCGGACGCACCCCCTCGAAAGGGTGTCCCCATGCCGCCGCTGCCGGACGGCCACGGCACGGCGTCCGCATCGGCGGCGGGCCGGTGTTCACCGGCCCGCTCGCCCTCGGCGCGGCGCTAGTGCGGCGCCCCGCGCCAGCCCGCCACCGGCAGCGCGAACTTCGCCACCAGCCGGTCGGTGAACGACGCGTGGTGCAGCCGGGCCAGCCGGACCGGCACCGCTCCCCTGCGCACCTCCACCCGCGCCCCGGCGGGCAGCTCCACGGTGCGGCGCCCGTCGCACCACAGCACCCCGTGCGGGGTCTGCGGCTGCACCTCGACCGCAAGCACCGACTCCGGCGTCGTCACCAGCGGCTTCGCGAAGAGGGCGTGCGCGCTGATCGGGACCATCAGCAGTGCCTCGACCTCGGGCCACACCACCGGGCCACCGGCCGAGAAGGCGTACGCCGTCGAGCCGGTCGGGGTCGCGCACACCACGCCGTCGCCGCCGAAGCGGGACACCGGGCGGCCGTCGACCTCGGTGACGACCTCCAGCAGCCGCTCGCGCGCCGCCTTCTCGACCGACGCCTCGTTCAGCGCCCAGTCGGTGTGCACGATGTGCCCGTCGTTGCGGACCAGCACATCGATGGTCATGCGCTCCTCGACCTCGTACTGGCGGCTCACCACCCGGTCCACGACCTTGTCCAGGTCGTCGCGCTCGGCCTCGGCCAGGAAGCCGACCCGGCCCAGGTTGACGCCGAGCATGGGCACACCGGAGATGCGCGAGAACTCCGCGCCGCGCAGCAGCGTCCCGTCCCCGCCGAGCACCACCAGCAGTTCACAGCCGTCGAGCACGTCGCGGCCCGCGTCGACCAGTTCGACGGCGGGCGGCAGCGGCAGGTCAGCGGCCTCGGCGGCGAGCACCCGCACCCCGATGCCGCTGCGCAGCAGCCCCTGGACGACGAGTTCCGCACTGCGGATGGCCGCCGGGCGGCCGGTGTGCGCAAGCAGGAAGACGGTACGGTCGGCTGTCGCCTCGGTCGTCGGCTTGTCCCCCGTCTCCGCCGCCGACTCCGCCTTCGCCGCTGGTTCTGAAGTGGTCAACTGGGCCCCTCCGCCACTGCACGGTCAACATCGTCCGGGTCCAGTGCCGGCGCCCCGGCGCGCATCCACAAAAAGTACTCGACGTTCCCCGACGGTCCCGGCAGCGGGCTGGCGGTCACGCCGAGCACGCCCAGCCCCAGGTCCGCCGCCTGATGAGCCACCGTCCGCACCGCCTCGGCACGCAGCTCGGCGCTGCGGACGACGCCACCGCTGCCGAGCCGCTCCTTGCCGACCTCGAACTGTGGCTTGACCATCAGCACCAGATCGGCGCCGGGCGCGGTGCAGCGCACCAGGGCGGGCAGCACCAGCCCGAGCGGGATGAAGGAGAGATCCCCGACGACAAGGTCCACGGGCTCGCCTCCCATCTGCTCCGGCGTCAGCTCGCGTACGTTCGTACGGTCGAGAACGGTCACGCGTTCATCATTCTGCAAAGACCATGCAAGTTGCCCATAACCGACGTCCGCGGCGACGACGTGGGCAGCGCCCGCGCGCAGCAGGACGTCGGTGAAACCGCCGGTGGAGGCGCCCGCGTCCAGCGCCCGGCGGCCCGCGACGGTCAGCCCGGAACCGGAGACCGGGGTGGGGTCGGTGGTCCGCCCCGCCCCCTCGCGGTACTCCTCGCTGAAGGCGTACAGCGCGCCCGCGAGCTTGTGGCCGCCGCGCGAGACATAGTCCGGATCGCTGTCGTCCTTGATCACGACGACCGCGGCGCTGGTCTCGACCTGCGTCGCGGCCTTGGTCGCGGTGGCCCCGCCGACGGTCACACGGCCCGCCGCGATCAGCTGGCTCGCGTGCTCGCGCGAACGGGCCAGCTTGCGGCGCACCAGCTCCGCGTCGAGTCGTACGCGTCGTGGGCGGGTCACTGCCACGGGTGGTTCAGCTCCTGGGGTCGGCCGTATGGGGTCTTACGGGGAGGGGGCGGGCGGGGCCGGAGGTCCGGGCCGCCGGTCGAGTGCCGTCAGCGTGTCGCGCAGGCCCCGGTGCACATCCTCGTACACCTCCAGGTGACTGCTCACCGGGAGGTCGTCCGCGTCGGCCAGCCGGTCGAGCCGGGCGTCGACGTCGGGGACGCCGGTGGGCGTACGGCCGACGCCGAGCGGAGCCGGATCTGCAGGCCCGGGCGGCGCCTCCCCGGGCGCCTCCCCAGGCACCTCCTCGGCGGCCTCCACCGGCGCCTCCGCAGGCCCCGGGTCCGGCTCCCCGGCCGCCGCCGCGACCGGCTCGTCCGCCCCCGGCTCCTGCTCAGGCCCGGGCCGCACGCCCGGCATCGGCTCACTCATGCCCCCGACGCTACCGCGAAGCGGGCGCGTCCCGACGGGGCGCGACCTGGGGTACCGTCGTCGGCGATGGCCACCTTGGAACAGTGCCGCGACGCACTCGACAAACTGGCGGAGAACCTCGCGGGCGCGAACGGGGACCTCCGCAGCGCCGCCGCGCTCGATCGCTCCGTGAGCTGCTGGATCACCGACCTCGACACGACCTTCATGGGCCGTCTCGTGGAGAGCCGCATCGAGGACGTGACGACCGCGCCCGGCCCCCCGGGGGAACGTGCCCAGATCCGGCTGTCCATGTCCGGCGACGACCTGGTGGCCCTGGTCGACGGCGAGCTGCACTTCGCCCGGGCCTGGGGCAGCGGCCGGGTCAAGCTGGAGGCCGGGCTGCTCGACCTGCTGCGGCTGCGGAAGCTGCTCTAGCCCCCTTAAGGGCCGCCCTCAGGACTCCGTCGCCGCGGCGGCCAGCGGCTCATCCGCCGCCTCCGCCGCCTCCGCCTCCGCGGTCTTACGGGACCGGCGGGCGGCCGGTATGACCAGCGGCGTCCCCGTCTCCGGGTCGTCGATGACCTGGCAGCGCAGCCCGAAGACCCGCTCCACCAGCTCCGCCGTGACGATCTCCCCCGGCGCGCCCTCCGCGACGACCTCGCCACCCCGCATCGCGATCAGATGCGTGGCGTAGCGGGCGGCGTGGTTCAGGTCGTGCAGCACCGCGACGAGGGTACGGCCCTGCTCCTCGTGGAGCTGGGCGCACAGGTCGAGGACGTCGATCTGGTGCTGGATGTCCAGGTACGTCGTGGGCTCGTCCAGGAGCAGCAGCGGGGTCTGCTGGGCGATGGCCATGGCGATCCACACCCGCTGGCGCTGCCCGCCGGACAGTTCGTCGACAAAGCGATCCCCCAGCTCCGCCACGCCGGTCGCCTCCATCGACTCCTGAACGATCCGCTCGTCCGTCTCCGACCACTGCCGCAGCAGCCCCTGGTGCGGGTAGCGGCCACGGGCGACCAGGTCGGCGACGGTGATCCCGTCCGGGGCGATGGAGGACTGCGGCAGCAGGCCGAGGGTGCGGGCCACCTTCTTGGCGGGCAGCGAACCGATCACCTCGCCGTCCAGCAGCACGGACCCCGCCGTCGGCTTGAGCATCCGGGACAGGGCGCGCAGCAGGGTGGACTTCCCGCAGGCGTTGGGCCCCACGATCACCGTGAAGGAGTGGTCGGGGATGGTGACCGACAGGTTCTCGGCGACGGTGCGCCGGTCGTACGCGAGGGTCAGGCCCTCGGCGGTGAGCCGCTGCCGGTCCGTCGTCTTGTCGCTGGTGTCGCTGGTGCTGTTGCTGCTGGAAGCCACGGTCTGCCCGGTGTCCTTTTCCCTGTTGCCCTTGTCGTCCATGCCGTCCATGCCGTCCATGCCGTGTTCGGCGTCCGCCCGCGTGCGTTCCGTCATATCCGCCCCGCCTTGCGCTCGGTCACCAGCAGCCACAGCAGATAGCCGCCGCCCAGCATCGCGGTCAGCGCCCCGACCGGCAGTTGGTCGGCGCCGAAGGCCCGCTGCGCGGACCAGTCGGCGGTGACCAGCAGGGCCGCGCCCATCCAGGCCGCGGGGAGCAGGTTGGGACCGGGCGAACGGGTGAGCCTGCGGGCCAGCTGCGGGGCGACGAGCGCCACGAAGGAGACGGGCCCGGCGGCGGCCGTGGCGGAGGCGGTCAGCAGGACGCCCGAGAACATCAGCACCAGCCGGGTCCGCTCGACCCGCACCCCGAGGGCGTACGCGCTGTCGTCGCCCATCTCCAGCATCCGCAGGCCCCGTGCCTGCCCGAGGATCAGGGGCAGGAGGACCGCGCACACGCAGGCCAGCGGCCAGACCTGGTTCCAGTCGCGCCCGTTGAGCGAGCCGGTCAACCACACCACCGCGCGGGTGGCGTCGGGGAGGTCGGCCTTGGTGAGCAGGTAGCCGTTGACGGCGGCGAGCATCGCGGTGGCGCCGATGCCGACCAGCACCAGCCGGTAGCCGTGAATGCCCCGCCGCCAGGCCAGCACGTAGACCCCGACCCCGGTCAGCAGACCGCCGCAGATGGCACCGGTGGCGACCTCGGCCGGGTTGCCCTGGAAGAGGACGATCACGGTGAGCGCCCCGGCCGCCGAGCCCTGCCCGAAGCCGATCACGTCCGGACTGCCCAGCGGATTGCGGGAGATGGACTGGAAGACCGCCCCGGCCAGCCCGAGCGCCGCGCCGACCAGCAGCCCGACCAGGACGCGCGGCAGCCGCAGGTCGTGGACGATGAAGTCCTGGGCCATGGTGCCGTTCCCGGCGAGGGTGTTGAGCACATCGGCGGGGGCCATGGGGAAGTCGCCGGTGCCGATCAGGACCACGCTCATCGCCAGCGCCACGGCGAGCAGCAGCAGCCCCACGACCGCGCCGCGGACGTCCAGGCGCAGCGAGAGGCCGCCGGTGCGCAGCGTGACTCCGCTCGTCCTGGGCGTGGTGCGCTTGCTCGCGTTCACAGTTGGGCCATCCTTCGGCGGCGTACGAGGTAGAGGAAGACGGGCCCGCCGACGAGCGAGGTGACGACGCCGACCTGGAGTTCGGCGGGCCGGGCGAGGACCCGCCCGATCACGTCGGAGCCCAGCAGCAGGACGGGCGACAGCACGGCGGCGTACGGCAGCGTCCACCGCACGTCGGGTCCGGTGAGCGCCCGGACCAGGTGCGGAACCATCAGCCCCACGAAGGCGATCGGCCCGCAGGCGGCGGTCGCTGCCCCGCACAGCAGGGTGACGGCCAGCATGGACATCGCCCGGGTGCGGACCAGGTTGGTGCCGAGGGAGCGCGCCGTGTCGTCGCCGAGCGCCACCGCGTTCAGCGAACGGCCGAGCAACAGCGCCAGCACCGCGCCGACCAGGAGGAACGGGGCCACCTGCCGGACCACGGTCATATTGGCGGAGGCGAGCGAACCGACCGTCCAGAAGCGCATCTTGTCGAGCGCCGCGCTGTCCAGCAGCTGTACGGCGTTGATGTAGCCGTAGAGCGCCGCGTACACGGCCGTACCGGCGAGCGCGAGCCGCACCGGCGTGGCGCCCCGGCTGCCGCCGAGCGCGTACACCAGCACGGAGGCGACGGCGGTGCCGAGGAAGGCGAACCACACATAGCCGGTCAGGGAGGTGACGCCGAGAAAGCTGATCGCCGAGACGACGGAGGCGGACGCGCCCGCGTTCAGCCCCAGCAGCCCGGGGTCGGCGAGCGGGTTACGGGTGAGGGCCTGGATGACCGCGCCGGCGAGCCCGAGGCCGACGCCCACGAGCAGCCCGAGGAGGGTGCGCGGCAGCCGTACGTCCTTGATCACCACATCGGTGTCGCTGCCGCTGTAGTGGGCCAGCCCGTGCCAGACGTCCCCGAGCGCGATCGGCTTGGCGCCGATCGCGATGCTGGCGGCCGCGACGGCCACCAGCGCGCAGAGGGAGACGACGAGCCCGGCCACCCGACGCGCGGTGTGCCGGCGGGGTGGCGGGGCCGCCGTATCGGTCGCTGTCTCGGGCCCGGCTTTCGCCGGACTGACCAGGGTCACGCGGAACTCCACCTCACAGCACGGCCGATCAAGACTTAGGTTAGGTTACCCTAAGCCGTGCCTGCGGCGCCCGGGCGGGTCCGCCGTCCAGGGCCACATCACCCCAGGCCCCGGCCTCGTCACGCCCCCTGGCGGCGTCCGCTCACCACCCCGGCCGGATCGAGCCCGAGCCGGTTCACCACCCCGGCCGGGTCACAGCCCCAGCCGAGCCAACGCCTTCCCCGCGTCCGCGCCGCTCACACCCTCCCCCGCCTCGTTCCAGGCCGCCGCGCACAGCGCCCGCAGCCCGTCCAGCGGCTCATCGCCGTCCCCCTCCAGCAGCAGCACGCCGTCGCCCACCCGCGCCGTCCAACCGCCGCACCGGAAGCCGCCGTCGGACGGCTCGACGACCGGGTGGGGCGTGAGCAGTCCCCGCAAGTCGCGGTCCACATAGGCCGGACGGTGCTTGGGCTCAGCGGCCAGCAGCTGCGCCGGGGTCGTCACCCCGGTCAGCACGAGGAGCGAGTCGACCCCGCCCGCGTACGCCCCCTCGATATCGGTGTCCAGCCGGTCCCCCACCACCAACGGCCGCCGGGCCCCGGTCCGCAGGATCGTCTCGCGGTGCATCGGCGGCAGCGGCTTCCCCGCGACCTGCGGGTCCTGGCCCGTCACGATCCGTACGACCTCCACGCCCGCGCCGTTGCCCGGCGCGATCCCGCGGCCGCTCGGAATCGTCAGGTCCGTGTTGGACGCGTACCAGGGCACCCCGCGCGCCACCGCGTAGCCCGCCTCCATCAGCCGCGCCCACGGCATGTCCGGTCCGCCGTACCCCTGGACCACCGCCGCCGGGTCGTCGTCGGCGGACTCCACCGGCAGCAGCCCGCGCTCCCGCAGCGCCACCCGCAGCCCCTCCCCGCCGATCACCAGCACCCGCGCGCCCTGCGGCAGCTGCTCGGAGATCAGCCGGGCGACGGCCTGCGCCGAGGTGATCACGTCCTCGGCCCCGGCGGGCACCCCGAGCCGGGTCAGATGCTCGGCGACGGCCTGCGGCGTGCGCAGCGCGTTGTTGGTCACATACGCCAGCCGCATCCCGCCGTCCCGTGCGGTGACGAGCGACTCCACGGCGTACGTGATGGCCTCGCCACCCGCGTACACCACACCGTCGAGGTCCAGCAGCGCGGTGTCGTACGCCTCGTTCAGCGACCGCTGGCTGCCCTCGGGCGCGATCCGGACGGTCTGGTTCATGGGGGGACACTCTCCTCGCAGATCCATGCGTTCTCCCCCCGATCATGGCGCATCGCCGACCGGGGCATAACATTCTCTAATGAGCACTTCAGGGCCTGGCGGGCAAGGTCTCCAGCTCACCCCCTTCCGGGGGCTGCGCTACGTCGCGGAACGGGTCGGCAGTCTCGCCGCCGTCACCTCACCGCCCTACGACGTGGTCGTACGCCCCGACGGTCTCCGCGAACTCGAGACCGCCGATCCTCACAACATCGTCCGCCTCATCCTCCCGCAGGCCGGCACCCCCGCCGACCGCCACCGGCAGGCCGCGGACACCCTGCGCCGCTGGCAGGCCGACGGCATCCTCGCGCCCGACCCCGAACCGGCCCTGTACGTCTACGAACAGCGCGACAGCCACATCCTCCAGCGCGGGCTGATCGGCGCCCTGCGGCTGAGTCCGCGCGAGGAGGGCGTCGTCCTCCCGCACGAGGAGGTCATGCCGCACATCGTCGAGGACCGCGCCGACCTGATGCGCGCCACCGCCGCCAACCTCGAACCCCTGCTGCTCGCCTACCGCGGCGACGGCGGTGGTACGGGGAACGGCGCCGCCGCGGTCATCGAACGCACCATCCGGCACGAGCCGTTGCTCTCCACCACCACCGAAGACGGCTTCGACCACCATCTGTGGCGGGTCACCGACCCGGCCGACCTGGTCGCGATCGCCGCCGATCTGCGCAACCACCAGGCCCTCATCGCCGACGGCCACCACCGCTGGGCCACCTATCTACGGCTGCGCGAGGAACGAACGGAGCCCGGGCCCTGGGACTTCGGCCTCGTCCTCCTCGTGGACACCGCCCGCTACCCGCTCCGGGTCCGGGCCATCCACCGGCTGCTGCGCCACCTCCCGGTGGCCGAGGCGCTGGCCACGGCACGCACCGCCTTCCGGGTACGGACGGTGGACGGCCCGCTGCCCCGCGCCCTGGACGCCCTCGCGGAGGCGGCCACCGCACCGGACGGGCAGAACGCGTTCCTGCTCGCGGGCGACGGCGGATTCCACCTGCTCGACCGGCCCGACCCCGGGCTGCTGGCCCGTACGGTTCCCGAGGGACGGCCGGAGGCCTGGCGGACACTGGACGCGACCGTCCTGCACTCGCTGCTCCTGGACCACCTCTGGCAGATCCCGGACAGCGCCGAGCACATCGGCTACATCCACAACGCGGAAGCGGCCGTCGAGCAGGCGGAGCGGCACGGCGGCACGGCGGTGCTGATGCATCCGGTGCGCGAGGAGGTCGTCCGCGAGCTGGCGCGTCAGGGGGTCGCCATGCCGCGCAAGTCGACGTCCTTCGGTCCGAAGCCCGCCACCGGGCTGGTGCTGCGCAGCCTGACCCTGGGCTGAGCCCGCGGAAGGACGATAAAGAGGGCGGAGCCCCGGCCGGGGGTGGTGGCCGGGGTTCCGCCCTCAGGCATCAGCTGGCGTCGCCGCGCTCGCTGCTCGTGCTGTCCGCGGCGTCCACGGCGTCGTCGTCCGTGGCCTCGGCTGCTGCGGTGTCCGCGGCCTCCTCGGCAACGTCGTCGGCCTCGGCCACCTCGGCGACCTTCGCGACCTCGACGGCCTCACTCGCGTCGGCGACCTCATCGGCGTCGAGCGCGTCCACGAACTCGACGCCGTCCAGCTCCGCGAGCCGGTCGGAAGCGTCCGTGGTGCCGCCCTGGTCCGCCTCCAGCGCCTTCGCGAACCACTCCCGCGCCTCGTCCTCACGGCCGACGGCCAGCAGCGCGTCGGCGTAGGCGTACCGCAGCCGGGCGGTCCACGGCTGGACGGAGTTCGAGGCCAGCTCCGGGCTCTGGAGGGTGACGACGGCGGCGTCGGCCTGGCCCATGTCGCGCCGGGCACCGGCGGCCACCAGGCGCATCTCGACCTGCCCGGCCCGGTCCAGCTTCTGGACCTCGGGCTCACCGGCCATGGCCAGCGCCCGCTCGGGACGGCCCATGCCGCGCTCGCAGTCGGCCATCACCGGCCACAGGTCGTTGTTGCCCGTCATCCGGCGCGCGGCACGGAACTCCGCCAGCGCCTCCGAGTACTTCGCGACGGCGTACGACGCGAACCCCGCCGCCTCGCGGACGGCGGCGACACGCGAAGCGAGCCGCAGCGCGACGCGCGAGTACTGGTACGCCCGCTCCGGGTCCTCGTCCAGCAGCTTGGCCACCATGACGAGGTTCTTGGCGACGTCCTCGGCAAGGGTCTTCGGCAGGCTCAGCAGCTCCTGCCGTACGTCCTTGTCGATCTCGTCGCCGGTCACGTCCTCGGGGATCGGCAGCCGCTTGATCGGCTCGCGGTCCCGGTCCCGGCCGCGCTCGTCGCGGTCGCGGCGGCCGTAGCCACCGGACCGGTCGTCACGGCCGCGCCCCTGGCCGCCGCCGTACGGACGCCGAGAGCCCCGGTCGTCCCGACCGCCGCGGAAGCCACCGCCGTCACGGTCATCCCGCCGCGGCCCACGGGGCCGGTCGTCACGCCGGTCGTCCCGGCGGAACCCACCACGGTCATCGCGGCGGTCATCACGGCGGTCATCACGGCGATCGTCCCGCCGATCATCGCGGCGGAACCCACCACGGTCATCGCGGCGGTCATCACGGCGGAACCCACCGCGATCGTCACGCCGATCATCGCGACGGTCGTCACGCTTGAACCCACTGCGGTCATCACGCCGGTCATCACGCCGGAACCCGCCACGATCGTCACGCCGATCGCCCCGGTCACCGCGGCGGTCATCCTGGCGGAACCCACCACGGTCGTCGCGGCGGTCATCACGGCGGAATCCACCACGGTCGTCGCGGCGGTCATCACGGCGGAATCCACCACGGTCATCACGCCGGTCGTCCCGGCGGAATCCATCACGGTCATCACGCCGGTCATCGCGGCGGTCGTCACGACGGTCATCGCGGCGGAACGGAGGCCGGTCATCCCGGCGATCGAAGCCACCGCGCGGCCGGTCACCGCGATCGTCACGGCGCCCGAAGCCGCCCGGACGTCCGCCACGGTCATCGTCGCGACGCGGCCCACGGGGCCGGTCGTCACGGCGGTCGTCACGCCTGAAGCCACTACGGTCGTCCCGCCGGTCGTCCCGGCGGAATCCACCACGGTCATCCCGGCGATCATCGCGGCGCTCGTCACGACGGAACCCACCCTGGCGGAAGCCACCGTCACGGTCGTCCCGGCGCGGACCACGCGGGCGATCGTCACGCCGGTCGTCCCGACGGTCGTCACGCCGATCATCGCGGCGGCCGTAGCCACCGCCGGGGCGTCCACCGCGGTCGTCGTCGCGACGCGGCCCACGAGGCCGGTCGTCGCGGCGGTCGTCACGCCGGAAGCCACCACGGTCCTGGTCACGATCGCGGTCACGACGCGGTCCGGAGTCGCGGAAATCCCTCCGGTCGCCGCCGTCCCGGCGCCGCGGCTCGCGGTCCCCCCGGTCGTCGGAAGAGTTGGTGGGCATTTACGTGACTCCTGTCTTCTGGCCAAAACAAAAAGGACCCCTGGTCCCAGCATGAACGCTGGGACCAGGGGTCCTCCAAAGATTGTTCGGCGGCGTCCTACTCTCCCACAGGGTCCCCCCTGCAGTACCATCGGCGCTGAAAGGCTTAGCTTCCGGGTTCGGAATGTAACCGGGCGTTTCCCTAACGCTGTGACCACCGAAACCCTATCGGGTTCTAGCGAACAAGCACACTTTTCAATTAAGTAAGTGGAACTGATTCACCGGTGCGACTGTTCGCAACCCGGGAACCACACAGTGGACGCGAGCAACTGAGGACAAGCCCTCGGCCTATTAGTACCAGTCAACTCCACCGGTCACCCGGCTTCCATATCT
>NZ_RIBZ01000077.1:0-2089 GCF_003721215.1 Streptomyces botrytidirepellens | reverse complement strand
CGTTCACAACGCCATCGAGTGGTTCACCACCGACCGCTCCCGCACCCGCCAGGCCATCGAGCACCCCGACGGCCCGATCGCGCCAGGGCAGCTCCTGGACTCGGCCCGCTTCGACGTGCAGGTCAACGGTCTCCTGGACGGGGAGACAGACGGACAAGCCCAAGCCCTCGTTCAGGCCCAGGCTGAGTGGCTCATCCGGTGGATGCCGCCCGACCACAAGCCTCTGTCCCTCGACAGCGCGCAGCAGGCCGGCCGCGCCTGGGGCATCCTGATCACCTCGGGCACCGAGGTCCTGCCCGACCAGGCTGTGCTGACCGAGGTCGCCGTGCAGACCGGGATCTCCATGCGCGCAGCGGAGGAGATCCACAACCAGGCCCGAAGCACCAGCGCCGCGTACAACCGAGCCGACCTGCTCACGCCGTACGACGACGCTGCAGAGGAGGTCCTCATCGGTGACTGGGACCGGCTCGCCGCCTGCGGCCCCGATCTGCTGGAGGCCGCAGAACGGGCCCAAGACGTGCTGGAACTGCTCACCGCCCGCATCATCGGCCCCGAAGACCACGACTGGATGGACGCCGCGGCGCAGCACGCCGCCCAGGTCTACGCCAGCGTCCGCGCTCAGCCGCTGCTGGCCCCCGTCACCGCGGTGATCCCCAGCCGGGACCAACCCGACGCCGCAGACGACCAAGCACGTCTCGTCGAACTCACACAGCAAGGCCACCTGACCACCGCCGCCACTGCGGCAGCCCGGGCCCGAGCCGTGCAGGAATGGGCCGACCCAGACAGCAAGACCACACCGGACCGGACCAGAACAGTAGAAGCGGCAGCCCCCGGGATACGTACGCGGCTCCACTTGAACCACACACTCGCCACCCTCGACCCAGGCCACGGCCCGTCCGCCATCAACGCGCTGGACCCCCAGCGCGTCGCACGGGTCGTCGAGGCACTCGGCCAGCTGTCCACCAGGATGAGCACGATCCTGCGTACGGCCAGTACCCTCCCGGCGATGAGAGGAGAGCAACCCAACCTGCAACGCCCTCAGCACCAGCAGCATCCGCACACCCCGGGCCAGAGCCCCGGAGACAGCACGCCGAGGGCCACGCCCTGAGCGGCTGAGCGGCCTCGCATACGAACGATGTACGCCCACTGGGGATCGTTCCAGGCCGGGAGCACACCCGTCATCGCCAGTGCCTGTGGCGACAGCGACGGTGACGGCGGCCCGGAACTCAGAAGGGCGGGTCAACGGGCCTCCGGAGTCCGTCTCCCGATGCTCGACGGCATCACTGACGATGCCGAAGAGGGGGTCGGTCCGCGGGGCCGGTCCTTGGCCGGTCAGTATCCGTCGAGCTTCGCGTCGACCGAGTGGACCGACGACGAGTCCGGGACGACGGCGCACCACAGCGGCACGCCTTCAGCTTCCGGTGCGGGTACGGTGGTGATCCGGCAGCTGACGGGCATGGGGTCCTCCGGTCCGAGCGCCGTGGATCCTGCGCGCAGACGACGGCGAGGATCGCTCGGCTCAAGTCGGGACGCGAAGGTCGGGCCCTGTGGAGGAAGTCGGCTGCGCCGCTAAGCGGAGGCCGGATGTGGCCCGGGCGATCAGATAGGCGGCCGCGAGGAAAGCGGGCGGTATGGACCTGGGTCCGCTGCGCAGCCTCGTCATGGTCGAGACGGACCGGGGAAGACCGGGCATCGGGGTCTGCAAGACCCGGACCCTTGGTCCGGACTGGGGCGCCTACGAGCACTGCAAGTCGCTAGGTGTGCTGTCCGGGGACGTTGGTGACGGGCGACGCGCCGTGAGGGGTGCTTGAACGGGGCNCGCTAGGTGTGCTGTCCGGGGACGTTGGTGACGGGCGACGCGCCGTGAGGGGTGCTTGAACGGGGCGAGGGCCTCTGGTTTCGGTGTGGATTGCGAAGTCTGTACCGGCACCAGGAGGCCCTCGTTGATCCACCGTAACGCCCCGCTGACCCCGACCGGCAGGCTGCGTCTGGCCCGGTGTGTCGTCGAGGACGGATGGCCGCTGCGGCGGGCAGCCGAACGCTTCCAGGTCAGCCACACCACCGCAGCCCGCTGGGCCCACCGCTACCG
>NZ_RIBZ01000002.1:0-992 GCF_003721215.1 Streptomyces botrytidirepellens | reverse complement strand
GCCGCGAGGATCCGGCGAGTACAGGCTGCGCGTGGCCGACGCCGCTGGTCAGCCGGTGGCCGACATCGACTCGCTGGTACTGCGACCGGTTACCGCAGCAGACCTCGCCCGGGCGGGTTCTGCGCCCACGGAGGATCTGTTCCGGCTGGACTGGGTTTCCGCGCCGGCTCCGGCCGAGCCGGGCGACCTCGGCGACTGGGCCGTCCTCGGCACCGATGCGCAGGCCGAGGACGGGTGGCGTGCCGCCGGTGTCGCGGTGACGAACTACCAGGACTTGGGAGCGCTGACCGCTGCCGTGGCCGGGGGCGCTTCGGTTCCCGGCACGGTGGTCCTGCCGGTGGCGGCGAATCCTGGTGATCTCATTGGTGGGGTTGCTGGTGTGCTGGCGGCGATGCGGACGTGGCTGGCCGAGAAGTGTCTGGAGGATTCGCGCCTGGTGGTGTCGACCACGGGTGCGGTCGCGCTGGATGCTGCCGACGCGAGTGAACTGGACCTCGCGAGTGCGGGCGTGTGGGGCCTGGTGCGGTCGGCGATCAGCGAGCACCCGGGCCGATTCGCGCTGGCCGATGTGGATGGCGAGCCGGACTCCTACCGGGCTCTGGCGGCGTACGCGGCCGAATCCGACGAGAGCCAGTTCGCGGTGCGCGAGGGGCGGGTCCGCCTGCCCCGGATCGTACGGATGACCGTTCCCGCCGCGGACGAGGACATCCCGGCGACACGCTGGGACAAGNGCGGGTCCGCCTGCCCCGGATCGTACGGATGACCGTTCCCGCCGCGGACGAGGACATCCCGGCGACACGCTGGGACAAGGGCACGGTGCTGGTCACTGGTGGTACGGGTGGTTTGGGTGCGGTGGTGGCTCGGCATCTGGTGACCGTGCATGGTGTTCGTGATCTGCTGCTGCTTTCGCGGCGTGGTGTCGGGGCTCCGGGTGCGGTGGAGTTGCGTGATGAGCTGGCCGGGCTGGGTGCGCGGGTGAGGATTGCTGCTTG
>NZ_RIBZ01000093.1:0-72959 GCF_003721215.1 Streptomyces botrytidirepellens | reverse complement strand
CCGGGACGTGGGCGTCGGGCCCCTGTACGTACCCCACGGCAGGCCCGGGCCCACCACCGGCGCCGCCGCCACCGCCGCCGACGCCACCGCCCAGGCCGCCCGCCAGGGCGCCCCGCTCCAGCCGCTCCAGCCGCGACTGCACCGACCGCTCGTCGTCGAAGGCGGCGGGCAGCAGCACCCGCGCGCAGATCAGCTCCAGCTGCAACCGCGGCGAGGTGGCGCCGCGCATCTCCGTCAGCCCCTCGTTGACGAGGTCGGCCGCCCGGCTCAGCTCGGCCCCGCCGAAGACCGACGCCTGCGCCTGCATCCGCTCGACCACATCGGCCGGGGCGTCGATGAGCCCCTTGTCCGCCGCGTCCGGCACGGCGGCGAGGATCACCAGGTCGCGCAGCCGCTCCAGCAGGTCGGCGACGAAGCGCCGGGGGTCGTTGCCGCCCTCGATCACCCGGTTCACGACCTCGAAGGCCGCCGCGCCGTCGGTCGCCGCGAACGCGTCCACGATGGCGTCGAGCAGCGAGCCGTCCGTATAACCGAGCAGCGAGGTGGCCATGGCGTACGTCACGCCGTCCTCGCTCGCGCCCGCGAGCAGCTGGTCCATGACCGACATCGAGTCCCGGACGGACCCGGCGCCCGCCCGCACCACCAGCGGCAGCACCCCGTCCTCGACCGGGATCTCCTCGCGCCCGCAGACCTCGCCCAGATAGTCGCGGAGCGTCCCCGGCGGCACCAGCCGGAACGGATAGTGGTGCGTGCGCGACCGGATGGTGCCGATGACCTTCTCCGGCTCGGTGGTCGCGAAGATGAACTTCAGATGCTCCGGCGGCTCCTCGACCACCTTCAGCAGGGCGTTGAACCCCGCCGAGGTGACCATGTGGGCCTCGTCGATGATGTAGATCTTGTAACGACTCGACGCGGGCCCGAAGAACGCCTTCTCCCGCAGTTCCCGCGCGTCGTCCACACCACCGTGCGACGCGGCGTCGATCTCGATCACATCGATCGACCCGGGCCCGTTCCGCGCGAGGTCCTGGCAGGACTGGCACTCCCCGCACGGCGCCGGAGTGGGGCCCTTCTCACAGTTCAGACAGCGGGCCAGGATGCGCGCACTGGTCGTCTTGCCACAGCCGCGCGGACCACTGAACAGATACGCGTGGTTGACCCGGTTGTTGCGCAGCGCCTGCTGCAGCGGATCGGTGACATGCTCCTGCCCGATGACCTCCGCGAAGGTCTCGGGGCGGTAGCGGCGGTACAGCGCGAGGGACGACACGCTTACGACGATATCGGGGCCCACCGACATCCGGACGCCGCCCGGTGCCCCGCCCCACACGTCCCCCACAACGCAAGGGCCCCCCACGCACCCGCCAGAGCCCACTTACCCTTGCTGCCTTCCGGCCCTGGGGGAGTTCGGTGAGATAGCGCCACGTGAGGGGCTGGCCCCCACCCTAGCGGATAGACCGGGGTGGGAACGAGTTCGCGAGCACTCCCGATCGTCTTGTAGAGTCTCCAGCGGAGGATTCGCCTAGAGGCCTAGGGCGCACGCTTGGAAAGCGTGTTGGGGGCAACCCCTCACGAGTTCGAATCTCGTATCCTCCGCCAGTGCCTTCACCGGGCACGATGTCGAAGGGCCCCACCGCTCGCGGTGGGGCCCTTCGACGTTCGTGGTCTCATTTTTGGTCTCGGCCGGGACCGGCGGAGCCCGGCTGCGTGTCGCGGTGGGCGAGGATCGTCCCGTCGAACGGATCGCGCTGCTTCGGGAAGCTGGGCGCGCAGTCGGGGCAGGCGTAGACCGTGACGCCGCCGGCGCTCGCGCCGTGCCCGATCGCGACCACGACCGGCTGCCTGGTGGTCGTTTGGCAACGGGCGCAGACCTGAACGCTCACCGAGCCGTCGCCTCCTCGGCGGGCTCAGCGGCAATCACCCGCACCAGGGCCGCGCGGAGCCGGGCCGCGTCGGTCAGGTACCGGTCCGGCCCCACCGGGATACGCCAGTGCAAGCGCGGACCATCCGTCCAGCCCGCGGGCGGCACGCCGACATACGTAACCTCGGCGCCCCGCGCGCCCAGGGCCTGTACCTGCTGCACGCCTCGCCAGTCCTGGGCATGGCGCGCCGGAATGAGCCAGTACATCAATCCGTAGTCGGCGATGACGGCGCCGGACGCGTCGGCGAGCAGCTTCAGCGCGCGTTCGCCTATGTCCGCAGAGGTCCGTACCGCGTCCCAGTACAGCCCGACTTGAACCAGCTCCACGTCGTCGCCGTTCGGCGGCGTCCACGGCAAGGCGTTGGTGCTCATGCGTCTCCTTCCCCGTTACGGGTAGTGAGGAGACGGAACCGTGCGTCATGCTGAAGCGGCCAGCGCCGACCCGCGCCGCGCATGTCCGTATGCGGCCGACGCATACGGACAACGGACGAACGGTGAGACCCAGGTACCAAACAGGGGTGGGCATGAACTGGTCTGCGCAGGCGATCCGGGACGCCTCCCGCCGAGGTGACTTCGGCCGGGTGGTGAGCCTGGCTCGCCGTGCCACCGGCGTCTCCCAACGTCAGCTCGGTGATGCCTGCGGGATCAGCCAGTCCGCCGTCTCACGCCTCGAAGGCCGCGGCGCGGCCTCCTACGACATGACCATCCTGGCGAGAGCCGCCACGCATTTGCACATTCCCCCGCGTCTGGTCGGCCTCGCCGACCACGCGGCGGCGCATGCCGCCGAGAATGGACAGCACGACGTGCACCGGCGCAACTTCCTTGCGGGGACCGCGGCGATAGCCGCGACGCCCGCGCTCGCCGCCCTTCGCCCCCACCCCACGGATGCTGGGCAGGCCGCGACACTCCGCATGGCCACCACAGCCTTCCGCCGCCTGGACGGCACCACGCCCTCCCGCCACCTGTCCGAACCGGTCCTGGCACATCTGCGGCTCACCCAGACCATCACCGGCGAAGCCGAAGCCCCCGAGCAACGCGCCCGTCTGGCCGCCGTGGGCAGCGAAGCGGCGTCCCTCGCCGGGTGGCTGGCCTGGGACATGAACGACATCGGCTCGGCCCGTACGTGGTACGGCGCGGCCATCAAGGCCGCCCGCACCTCCGGCGGCCGGCTACTCCTCGCGTACCAACTCGGCAGCCTGGCCGGTTTCGAGGCCGACGGCGGCAACACCGCCCAGGCGCTGTCCCTCGTCCACCGAGCGCGTCGTCATCTGGGAGAGCACGCACCGGCCATCGCCTCAGCATGGCTCAGCACGGTGGAAGCCCAGGCGCACGCAACATCCGGAAATGCGACCGCCACGGACACCGCCCTGCTCCAAGCCGCCCGCACCACGGACGCCATCCAGGACGAACAGCCGCCCCCGTGGCCCTGGGTGTTCTCCTTCACCCCGAGCAAGGTCGCAGCGGCCCGGCTGACCTGCGGCGCGCGACTTGGCCTGCCGAAGTGGGTAGCCGCCGCCCAAGACGCGGCGGCTGCCGCGCTGACGTCGAGCCACGAGAAACAACGCGCGCTGCTGACACTCGACCTCGCCGCCGCGCACCTCACAAGCGGTCGGTTGGACGGTGCGTTCGCCCTGGCCACCCGGGCACTGGAAACCGGCATGCGGTACCGATCCGGCCGGATCATCGAGCGCGCCCGCGGGCTCCGGCGGACCTACGCGTCGCCGACTCCCCCCAAGGTCGTCCGCGACTTCGACGACCGGCTGCACGGCATCTACCTGTGACCACGAAAGGACACTTCATGCGACTGGGCATCACCGGCCACCGAGGTCTTCCCCCGCAAACGGAGCACTTGGTTCGCCTCGCCCTAGAAGACGAAGTCTCCCGCCGCGCCCCCGACCTGGTCGGGGTCTCATGCATCGCCGACGGCCCGGACACGTGGTTCGCCGAACTGGTCCTGAAGGCCGGCGGCCGCCTTGAGGTCGTGGTGCCCGCGGAGAAGTACCGCGAGGGCCTGCCGGAAGAGCACCACGAGACCTACGACCGTCTCCTCAAGCAGGCAACCGAGGTCCACCACACGGGCCTGGCCGAGTCCAACTCGCAGGCCCACATGACCGGAAGCGAAATACTGGTCGGCCTCGCGGACGAACTGATCGCCGTCTGGGACGGCCAACCAGCCCGCGGCTACGGCGGCACCGCCGACGTCGTGACCTACGCCGACCGCACCGGCGTCCCCACCCGAGTGCTCTGGCCGAAGGGCGCCACCCGCGGCTGACCACACCGCGGGAGGACTCCCTCCCTGCCCCTGCCGATCAGAGGCGGACCGTCGAACCGAGGCGAGCGGTGTCACGCATCAGGTGAGGCCAGAGTGTCAACCATCAACCGAGACAGGACACACGCCAAGCGCCAGCTCTAAAACTGACGATCATCGTTGACACCTGGGTCTCTGATCACTACGGAGATCCACATGCCGAAGTCCACTCCCACCGCCCCGCCGCTTGACCGTGAGGGCAAGCGGCGGCTGGCGGTGATACGCCATGTCGAAGAGGTCACCGGGAACGTCGCGATGTCCTGCCGGTACTTCGGGATCAGCCGGCAGGCGTACTACACCTGGTACCGCCGCTACCAGGCCGAGGGCGCCGAGGGCCTACGCACCCGCTCCAAGGCCCCGAAGACCTCTCCGAACGCGACGCACGTCGAGGTGGTCGGGAAGATCATCTACCTGCGGCAGAACTACCACTTCGGCCCGGAGAAGATCGCGATGTACCTCAAGCGGTACCACGACGTCACCATCAGCAAGTCGGGCGTGTGGCGGATCCTCCACCGCCTGGACATGGGCCGCCTGCCGGCCTCTCAGCGCTACAAGCGCCACGACAAGCGATGGAAACGGTACGAGAAGCAGCTGCCCGGCCACCGCGTGCAGATCGACGTGAAGTTCATCGAGCCCCTCGCCTCCGCAGTCCAGGGGCGGCGCGGGGGCCGCAACAAGTACTTCCAGTTCACGGCCATCGACGACTGCACTCGCCTGCGCATCCTGCGGATCTATCCCGCGCTGAACCAGAAGACGGCCATTCAGTTCCTCGACTACGTCATCCAGCGCCTGCCGTTCCAGGTCGAGGTGATCCAGACCGACAACGGTGCCGAGTTCCAGACTGCCTTCCACTGGCACGTTCTCGACAAGGGCATCGCCCACACCTACATCAAGCCCCGCACACCACGTCTGAACGGCAAGGTCGAACGCTCCCACCGCATCGACGNCGCACACCACGTCTGAACGGCAAGGTCGAACGCTCCCACCGCATCGACGCCGAGGAGTTCTACCGGCTGCTCGACGGCGTCATCATCGACGACGCCGAGGTCTTCAACGACAAGCTGCGCGAGTGGGAGGACTACTACAACTACCATCGCCCCCACGGCGGCCTCAGCGGCCAAACCCCATACGAACGCCTCAAGCAGAAGACCGCGGCCCAGGCGTAATCGGTGATCGTCAGTGGCACACAGCCCAGCGCAAGCAGTGAGTTACAACCTTCTCTACAGGTTCAAGGCGGCTCGCTCCGCTCACCGCGCGGCCCGGTCCCGGCCGGGCCTGCGCTCCTGTCTCCGCCCCGCTCCAGCCCGGCCGGGGTCCGTGCCGCGCACTCAGCGATCAGCCGCCTGATGTCAGAGAAGGGGTACGTCGTGGCTGGGGCGGTCGGCTCCACGGCTTTAGAGGTCGTTCTCTTTCCGAACTTGGTGTGTGGTTTCTGCTGGTCAGGCATGAGATCGCAGTTGTCGCGGGAGTCTCGGTTCGTTGCTTGCCGAGATGCCGTGGGGGGGGCAGATGCCATCGATGCGGGCGGTTTTGGAAGCGCGGCAGAAGGCCGCGGCGGTGCGGGTGGAGGAACTCGAGGCCGAGCTGGAACGGGTCCGGGCGGCTCTGGTGGAGGCGGAAGAGGTGCTCAGGCGTCGAGTGATCGGCCTGGAGCAGTATCTGGAGGCACTGGCCGAGGCGGATGCGCCCGTAGCGGTGGCCGAGGCGGTGTCGCAGAGGAAGCCGGTGGGGCCGCGCCGGGCTGTGCCTCACCGCCAGGACGCGGCCGGAACCGAGGTGTTGTCGGTGGACTACCAGGCGTTGATGGCCGCCGCTGTGGAAGCGGGATCCGATGGGCTCGGTTCTCGGCGGGCAGCGGCGGTACTGGGCTGGGACAGCGCCTCCGTCTCCCGCGTGGAGGGAGCCAGGGCACGGCTGAAACGGCTGGTGGAACGGGGCTGGCTCGTGGAGGACAAGCCGGGCAGGTTCACGCTGCCCGCACCGGAACAGGCCCCTGCTGCTGAGCGGCCAGGCGGCGGCTCATGAGTACCGTCATCGACCACAGGACAACCGCTTCGCTGGTGTCCGCGCGCCGTTCGTAGTCACGGACCAGGCGCCGGCTGCGCAGGAGCCAGGCGAAGGATCTTTCCACGACCCATCGGCGGGGCAGGACCTGGAAGCCGCTGACATCGTCGCAGCGGCGGACGATGTCCAGGACGACTCCGAGGTGCTGGGCAGTCCAGTCGGTGAGGTGGCCGGTGTAACCGCCGTCGGCCCAGACCCGTGCGAGCCGCCGAAAGCGGCCCTTCGCCGCCGCCAGCAGGATGCGGGCGGCGTCCCGGCCGGTCGTGGACGCCGGCGTGACCAGCACGGCCAGGAGGAGGCCGAGCGTGTCGGTGAGCAGGTGGCGCTTGCGCCCGTTGACCTTCTTCCCGGCGTCGAAACCCCGCGAGACGTGAGCGACGGTGGCGTCCGCCTTCACCGACTGCGAGTCCACGACCGCCGCACTCGGCTCCTGATTACGGCCCTCGGTCCGGCGGACGGACTCCCGCAGCCGGTCGTGCAGCTCGGCGACCAGCCCCATGTCCCGCCACCGGGCGAAGAAGGCATACACGCGCGGCCAAGGCGGGAAGTCGGACGGCATCGCCCGCCACTTGATGCCATTGTCAACGAGGTAGCGCACCGCGTCGATCATCTGCCGCTGGCAGTAGCCCTCCGGCCGCCCGCCCCGGCCCGCCAGCCATCCAGGAACCGGCAGCAGATCCCGCACGAGTCCCCACTCGGCATCGCTCATGTCCGAGCCATACCGGGGCTGGCGCTCAGGCTGGTCACCCGCGTTCCCGAACCGATGGGCGAGACAGTCACACCCAGGAGTGGACGGACTGGACCCGGCAACCGCGACCACGCGACACTTCAACAACAGGGCCTCTTGCTTCTCGCTGGACTCGACATCCGCGAGCTACCAAGAGGCCCTTCCTTCATGCCTATGCACCAGCCAGCTCACCCGATCCAGGACTCCGTTCGAAGCAGACCGAGCACGCGAACGGATAGAGAACAGCCAGTAAGATCATGGCCCCAACGTCGTGCTTTAGCGGGCAGGTCCACAGACTGCCCGACGCGCCGCAAGCTTACGGGGCCATGATCACTCGCCCCAAAGCAGCTCCAGCCCAAAGCCGCTCCACCGACCTGGTAAGCAGGTACCGCGTAGCGGCAGACATGAACTAGCTAGAAGAGTCGTCCGGATGGCGAGGCGCCGCTTTCCACAGCCGCAACGTGCTGATTCAAGGTTTCACCAATCACTTCACCCAACCGAACAGGTACAGCGTTTCCGATCAGTCTTCCGAGACCACTGAACCGAACCTTCTCATCTCCCTGAAGGAACTTATAGGAACGCGGAAACGTCTGGATCATCGCTGCCTCCCGCAAGGAGATAGCACGGTCCTGTTCTGGATGGCCGAATCGCCCATTTCCGTACCCAAAGCATTGAGTGGTCATGGTCGGGGCCGGCATGTCCCACTCCATGCGTCCGTAGACACTGGGGTACGTGGCACCTGAGGCCTTACGGTGACATGCAGCAAGGAGCTCCGAATCCCAGTCTCGCCAAGTACCTCCTGGCTTCGAA
The DNA here is from genome assembly GCF_003721215.1 of Streptomyces botrytidirepellens. Lineage (NCBI taxonomy): Bacteria > Bacillati > Actinomycetota > Actinomycetes > Kitasatosporales > Streptomycetaceae > Streptomyces > Streptomyces botrytidirepellens. The sequence goes on along the minus strand of NZ_RIBZ01000093.1, from coordinate 65,135 downwards.
GCCCTAATCCGCCGCATATTCATTTCACTGAGAGTGCATGCGATATGTAGCGGATCATCCGAATGCTGTTCACCGGCACGAATCGGAGGGAGGTCGGCAATTTCCTCCCGGACCGTACGAGCCGGGAAGGTCATTTGATCAATCTGGTCTAGGCCGATATCCCCCAACTTTGACGCCAGAAGGACCAGGCGCTTCCTTGTCTGAGGAACACCAATTTTGGCGCACTCAATGACTGACCAGTGAACGTGATAGCCTTTCAAACTCTTCAAGAAACGCTTGAAGACGCTGTGCGAGGCAAGCTGGGCGACATTTTCCATAGTCACAAGGTCTGGCTGCAACTCTGCAACCAGATCCCCAAAGCTAGAGACAAGCTGCCAATCCTTGCCGCGCTTCTTGCTGCGACCACTCTGACTGTAAGACGAGAATGGCTGGCACGGCGCACAGCCAGCGAGTAGAGAATAGTCACCCCCACTTAGATGGGGGAGAACTTCCGCAGCGGTCAACTCATTGACATCCCGCTCGATGAACTTGGCGTCATTGTTGGCCTCGTATGGATATCGACATGAGGGGTCGAGATCTACGCCAGCCGTAACGTTGACCCCACTTCGAACCAGACCGTGCGTAAGCCCGCCGACCCCGCAAAAAAGATCGACTGCAGAAATAGTCGGGTTCGTACTGGTCATGGTGCACCGCCGTTTGGCCTGCAATCCGGCCGCAAGAAATTATGGGATTCGATATAGCGAATGAAACAGTCTATCACTTCACGCAGGTAGCTCTCGACACTGGCGGCCATCCGGCGTAGCTCTTCCACAGCCACTCCATCCGCGCAGTCGACGAACGAGATTGACCCGTGCGCCAGACCGTTTCTGCGGTCCTTGACGAGCTTCAGGGGGCCCAGGTCATCCCGCATGTTAGCTTTGACGACTCGCCGCGTCTGCGCAGTGATAGAGATCATACATCCTAGACGCTTCCCCATCGCGAAGATTGCCTCGTCATCCCAGTTACCTCCACCCCCAGCCTCGACGCTGAACTGGGCTACGGGCAACTGTTGGACGATGTGGTCGCTCAGCTGCATCGCATATTTCAGACGATGCTCAGGGCTCATATCAGTATGAGTACGCGCTATTGAACGCACCCATTCGCGCTGAAGTTCGCCATTCAGCTGATGAGGCTTCCACTGGCCAGCGTGACCTGCAGCTTGAGTTATCGCATCGACGCAGCGCGATACCGTAGCCTCGACAAGGTTGTACAGCTGCAGATATAGGCTGGAGTACAGAATCCTCTGTTGCGTAGCAGAGATCTTGTACATCGTGCCATGAAGGCGAGGTGCTCCATCCTGGGCAGCTTTCTCAAGTTCTTCAAGTAAATCGACATAGGCGTCGACCTCTTCAAATCTCTCCTCAAAAAATGAGAGAAGATCTGCAGCGTTCATTAATGCACCAGCCGATCGCGCACAAAGTTTATACGCCCTTCCAGGCGAGAACGGGCATTCGCGCCATCGGAGCCTGTGGCATCCATGAACTCTTCACTCTGAAGCCAGGAACGCACGTTCAACTGATCACGACTCATGTCACGGAGTTGAGGTTTTTCCAGAAGCGCGAGATATGAGCCAATTGCAATCGCTTCGAATCGTGCGCGCGGCGTAGCCTTTCCGGCGGGAGTCTTACGGAATCCATAAGGAAAGATCCGCTCGACAAAATCGAGAGTCTCCTCGAAACGTCGCCTGTACTCCTCCGACAGCGTCGGCCGCTCCTTGAAGACAGCATTCTTTTTCTTGACATAGTCAAAAATGAAGTCGGCAGGCCGGTCCTTATAATTGACTAGGCCGTCACCATATGCAAAAAAGCGCGTTACCAGCTCTTCATACCCTCGCTCATTCTTGCGCTTGGCGCTCATTGGGGCGAGAGTCGCGAATCGAGCGCCATTCGCGAGCTCGATCACGAGTTTCATGAACGGACCAGCCAACGCGCCTCGACGGATTTCAGCGGTATTAGCGTTCTTGCTTCCCGTATTGATTCGCTCGAACATGTCCAACCGGGCCGCCTCATCAGCGTGTTCATTGAGAACAATGCCACGGATTGACCTGTTCCGAATCTTACGTTGACGAGATTCAGGGAGGTCTTCGAAGGTAAAGTACGACACATTCGAGAGTTGATCAAGCTCGCCCAGGCGGTAGCCCTTGAGAAGAAACTCCTCGATGGTCCTCAGTCGCTGGGATCCGTCGACGATTTCCAGCTTCCCGTCTTCCATCTCCCAGAAGAAAATGAAGGGGATGGGAAGTCCCATGATTAGGGACTCAAGGAATTTTGATTTGCGCTCGTGCTCCCAAGTAAACTCGCGCTGATAATCGGGGACGACGTATTCGCCACTTTTCATCTTATTGGCAAGGATTTCTACCGAGTATTCGGTAAGATAAAAATCAATACGCTTCGACTGATCGGCGATCTGTTTCTCGGCAGCATCACGTTCGTCGGGCGTGATCATGATAGCTTCGCTCGACATCGCTTGGTGCCTCCCCGGTGACGTCTTCTCGCGCCGATTGGCCAGCTTAGTGGCGCTAGTTGATGATCTCACAGCTCGACTCACCAGGCTGTATGGCTTCCAACTTCAATCGGTTGAGTCCCCAAGCCGAGGTCTACACCCAGCTCGGCCGTTGTCCCAGGCCAGCGTCCCTACCAACACCAGAACAGCCGACTCTTTGGCGTACCTCGCTACCCGACTTGCCCTCTCGGCCGTGGTCTCTCTTCTGGTCTCATTCACCCACGTCCAGCCCCGTCCGGATGAGGATGCAGACGGGCCAGGCTCCGGGGCAACGGACACGCATGGACACAGGCGAACACCCCCGAGCAGCCCTCTGCATCTCGTATCCTCCGGCCCTCTGGCGTATGTCCGTCTCAGTCGGCCTCTGGCGGTTCCCAGAGCACGCCGCCGACTTGCTGTGCGACCTTCCGGAGCATCGGATCGGTCACGTGCATGTACCGCGGTCCCGCATCCGCGCCGCTCCCCCGGGCTCCCACCCCATGATCGCGTCGACCACGACATCCGGGACGCCGAGGAGCGGGAGCACGGTCGCGGCGGCGTGGCGAGCATCATGCGGACGACCATCCCGAACACCCGCACCCCGAAGCAGCCGCTTCTAGACGTGGGAGTCGGTGTTCGGGCTCAGCGGCCCGCCGGTCGGCGAAGCGAAGACATATTCCTTGCCCTCCCAGTCGGTACCGGCCGCGCGTCGCTCTCTCTCCTGCTCCTCCTGGTGCTGACAGAGCAGCTTGATCACCGGATCACCCATGTTGAGGTTCGCCTCGAATAGCGCCAAGCCTCTTGCAGGACAGAGCAGCGATTGGGCGCAAGAGCGCCGGGCGTTAGGACCTGTCCGGGCGATCATGTGACTGCTGCGTGCCTGCGTCGTTGCCATGAACATGGGACGGGGTTACTCAACAGATGCGGAGTGGGAACGGCTGCGGCCGTTTTCGCCGGTCAGCAACGGGCGGTGTGGTCGGTGGCGGGATCACCGGCAGGTGATCGACGGCATCCTGCACCGGGTGCGGACCGGTGTGCAGTGGCGGGATCTGCCTGAGCGGTTCGGCCCGTGGAAGACGGTGTATGAGCGTCATCGGCTGTGGTCGGCTGACGGCACCTGGGAACGCCTGCTTCAGCAGGTGCAGGCCGCCGCCGACGCAGCCGGTGAGATCGACTGGGACATCGCGGTGGACTCCACGATCGTGCGGGCACATCAGCACGCCGCCGGAGCCCGTACTGACCCGCCGCCGGTGACGATCCGGCGCGTGCAGACCTGGTCGCGGTGGACGTCGTGGTCGTAGCCTCGGTCGGCGAAGACCGACTAAGGCTTGCGGCGGGGCCGGCCGAGCCTGCCCCGGACAGGGGGCATGGCATCGAGCAGGTGCATGAGCTGTGTGACGTCGTTGCGGTTGCCGCCGGTGAGGATGGCCGCGAGTGGGGTGCCGTGCCCCTCGGTGAGCAGGTGGTGTTTGGAGCCGACTCGTCCCCGGCCGACCGGCAACGGGCCCTGTCTGAAGCCCCCTTGCAACGCCCTGACGTGGCTGGAGGCCACAACCGCTCTCGACCAGTCCAGTCGGGCGGCGGCGTTCAGCTCGGCCAGCAGCATCTCGTGCAGCTGCTGCCACACCCCGGCCTCGTTCCAGTCCCGCAGCCGGCGCCAGCACGTCATGCCCGACCCGAAACCGAGCTCCTGAGGAAGGTGTTTGCACTGAATGCCGGTGTGGAGCACGAACATGATCCCGCACAGCACCTGCCGGTCCGGGACGGGTTTGCGGCCCGGGCGCCGGAACCGCCGTTCCTTCTTCGGCAGCAGCGGCTCGATCCGCTCCCACAAGTCGTCCGACACGATCCAAGGCGAAGTCCTCACGGCCGGACAACGCCCAACTGGCCGTCCAGGCACGGGTACCAGGACCAATCCACTTCATTGTGTTAGCGCCTCTAAGGCACGAAAAACTGAGTTGCAGTCGCAGCATCTAGCTGGCAACGCAGGGCAACCTCTCATTCGCCTTACCTTCGACGAATTCGGCGTACCGGTATTATCGGCGTGGCCAAGAGATGATTACGGCACCGGCGTAATCATCCAGGCCCCCAGATAAGCTGACAGTGACAGGGCATATCTGCGGTACCCAGGTGGGATGCACTAGGCGCGACGAGTGGGACACAATCTGTCTCGGGGTGCGGCGGACCACTCACACTCAGGTCGCCTGTAAACGCGCGACTACTGTTTCTTCGACCAGCCGGACACGACGAGTCGACGGGAGTTCCTCAAAGCTAGCTTTTAACCCATTGAGCGGTGGACTCACCACTGCTCTTCGTACCGCAATGCGCTCTTCTCGACATCGCGTGGGCTGCCCGACAGATTGCATATCTGAGTGCCTGAGATTCGGCTTCAAGCAGTGACAGGCCGCGAGTTTCCTGAATTCCACTAGGCATCCAGAGCATCGAGACCTTCACATCCACAGCATCGCGAAGTTAACAAATACAACATAAAGGGAAAATTCATATTATAGGGACAATTGTTGCAATCAACGCAAATTTCACGAACCACTCAAAAGGTCAACTCGGACTCGTACAGGTGAGCATCAGGTGTTGTCAACAGTCCTTGCTCGAGCGCGAATGGAGTGGTTAAAGTGCGAACTGATAGGGATCCGTCCCTTTATCATGGGTTCATGTACGCCTGGGGGCACTGCGGATCAGATCCGCAGTGCGCTTCCACGTCGCCATGCCAGCGACTGGAAGTCGGCACTCGTGCCGAGCCATCCGACGGTGGCCTGGTAACCCATCGTCCATTTCGAATGGCTGCAATTTTCAATGCAGTCTGGGGGGAATTTTTCCATGTTCGATTCTGCGCGGGAGGCGGACGACGTCGTTGATGTGGTCGAGGACCTGTCACAGCGTGTCCTGAACGTCTATAGGGCGGACCCCGGTCATGTTCTGGAGCATGCGAACAACGAGCGCCGTATCACGCAGGGGGGATACGGCGAGCGACAGATCTACGAGCTCGTCCAAAACGGCGCGGACGAGAACATGGAACGCGCGCCCGGAGTCGTGGGCACGATCCACGTACTCCTCACCGACACCCACCTCTATTGCGCCAACACCGGCACACCGATGACCGCTGCTGGCGCGGACACCATCCTGCGCATGGCCGTGTCTCGGAAACGGACCGGCAAGATCGGACGCTTCGGGGTCGGCGTCAAATCGGTGCTCAGCGTGTCGGACACTCCTCGCTTCTACAGCACAACTGGCTCGTTCGGCTTCGACAAAGAATGGTCGGCGCGCGTTATTCGAGAAACGATTCCGGATCTTTCGGCGTTAGACCCTACGCCGGTACTGCGGATGGCGCAGCCGCTGGATCTGGACTCGGAGTGTCGGCGTGACGAGCAGCTCGAAGAACTGATGACTTGGGCCTCGACGACGGTGGTGCTCCGGCTGCATCGCGGTGCGGCTGATCGGCTAGGTCAGGACATCATCAACTTCCCGGCGCACTTCATGCTTTTTTCCCCTCATGTGGATCGCCTGGTCCTGGAGGACACCCGCGCCGGCCGCCAGCTGTGTCGAGAGATCACGCAGGAGACGCGCGGCGTCGAGCACCACGTCGTTGAGCACCGCAACGGCACCCGCGACAGCAGCGAGCGCTGGTTCGTCTTCAGCGTCGATCACGAGCCCAGCCCCACCGCAGCGCGGACGGCGGGAGAATTGCACGATCGGCCTGTCGTCACCATCTCCTGGGCGGTTCCCGACAAGGGCGTCCCGCAACGCGGAAAACGTGGCAATTTCTGGGCCTACTTCCCGACCCACTACGACACGACCCTGACCGGAATCCTCAACGCGCCGTGGAAGACCCCGGAGGACCGCCAGAACCTGACAAAGAGCGACTTCAACGAGGAGTTGGTGACCAGGGCGGCGGGGCTGGTGGTCGATTCCATCCAAGACTTGTACGAGGCGAAGGATCCGGGGTCCTACCTCACCCTGCTCACCGCGCGTGGTCGGGAGGCCTCTCAGTGGGGCGACGAAATGCTGAGCCAGAAGGTGCTGCAGGCAGCCGCACGCCAGCCCTCCCTTCCGGACCAGGACGGATTCCTCCGACTCCCCAAAAAACTGCTGCTGCATCCGGAAAATCTCCAGCCAGCCTGGCTCGAACGTTGGGCGACCCACCCGGGGCGCCCCAAGAACTGGTGTCACCACAGTGTGGAGAGCCGTGAAAGGCGCTCCAGGGCAAGGGACATCCTCCACCAGGCCGACGTGGCTCCGTCCTCACTGCGCACCTGGCTCGAAGCACTCGTCGCGGACCGCAGCGTGGAAGCAGCGAAGTGCGCGCTGACGCTGGCCGCCTCCATCGTCGAGACCGGTACTCAACTCCAAGCGACCGAGGCGCGTACGGCCCGAGTCCTGCTCACCGAGCGTGGCGACTTTCATTCGCCTTCTGAGGGCAAGGTGTTCCGCCGAGACGGTGGCGCCCGTCTTCCCAACGAACCCACGGTGTACCTGCACGACGCGATCGCGCAGGACCCCGAGGTGCTGCACGCGCTGCAGATTCTGGGCGTAGAAGAGGCCAACGCCGTCGGACGGCTGCGAGCCGCCGTCGCATCCAAGTTCACTCGGTACCGGAACAACGACTGGGAAGAATTTTGGGCTTTGGCGCGCACAGTCGATCGCGATGAGATGGTCAAGGTCGTCAAAGAACGCTTTCCCGAACCGGAGCGGGCGCTCAAGGTTCGCACCGCCACCGGTCAATTCCGTCTCGTCCGCGACTGCATCCTGGCGGGGCCTGTGGTGCCCGAGGACGGACAGCGTGATGCCTCGCTGCTCGTCGACCCAGTCTTCCATGCAGCCGACACCGACGTACTCAAGGCCCTCGGCACGGTGGACCGTCCGGTGCTGCGGATGAACCCTCGCTCCGATTCCTGGTTCAGCGACTACAGCAGCGTCATGTACAACCAGTTCTGCGCAGCTCTGCCGCCCCATACTTCCCGTCCTCGACCGTCCTCCGTGAGCCTGGTCGGCCAGGACACTCCCGGCCCCCTGCACCTGCTGCCAGAGCTGTCCCAGGAAGGAAGGGCCGCTTTCACACGGGAACTTCCCGACACTGGGATCGTGCCCGACTGGAGGTGCATCCGGACCACCGGTCAGGGTGGTGATCTTCGCGTCGAGTCGCCTCTGGTCTGGATGCTTCACCAGGAGGGCATGCTCTGCACCTCGATCGGCGCGAGGCGGCCGAGTGCTGCCGTGAGTCCCGAGTTGACTGTGGACGGCCGCTTCCTGCCCGTCGCCGACGTCGCCGTGGCCTACGCACGTGCGCTCCGGTTGCCATCCAGGATCCAGGACGTCCCCGTCGCCTTGTGGAGCGAATTGGCCAAGCGCGCGGACTCGGGGACGGACGCCTCCTTCGTGGGAAGCGCCTATACCTTGCTGGCCAGTTCGGCCCCCACGGGCACTCTCGGGGACCGAGGGCGTCTGTTCCGTTGCCAGGCGGGCGAGAACTGGGAGATGCAACAGAGCGACAGCATCGCCGTCACCTTCGAGGAGGACCAGTACGAGGTCCTGCTCCGTGAACGCGTGCCGACGCTTCTGGTCCCCACCGAGGCCGACGCGCAACTCCTCATCGACCGCTCCCGCTTCCGCACCCCTTCCGACCTCTTGGTCGAGGAGGTCCACTCCGTCCTGCTGACAGAGCCGGTCCCCGTGACGGATGTCTTTCCTCGGCTGCGTCAGGTGCTCCCTCGGGGAGCCGCCTGGAAACTGGCGCACTGCTCCGAGCTGGTCAACATCGTCCGCGGTCCTGAGGGGCGACGTGAGCAGATCCTGACCGAAACGCTCGACGGGCTCACGGTGCTGCTGTCCGGGGAGCGTGACGATGATTCGACCCTGCAGGCCCTGGACCGACTCCTTGGGCTACGACTGGGGGTCGACGGTTGTCGGGAGCTCCTGCGTCAGCAGGCACGGGACCGTGACGACAAAAGGTTGCTGCTGGTCCGCCAAGAGACCGATCTATCCAAAAAGCTCCTGCTTGCCGTCGGCGAGAACCGGCTGACGACCGAGCTGCCCCCCGGTCTGGCGCTGGCCGACGCGGAGCTGCGCGGAATCCCGGTCGATGGCCTGCGAGCGGCCGAACTGCTGCTCGCCGCTCACGGGGAAGACGTCCTGCGCGTCCTCGCACCCACACTCGCCGAGGCGGGTTTCGATGTGCCGCAGAGCTGGACGGGCGGCACGGCGGCACGGCGTTTCGTCCGCACGTATGGCTTTCCGGAGTCTTGGGCCGGTGATCCGCAGACCCACGGCAACCCCAAGCCGTACGAGACGGTGCCGGGTCCGCGAAAACCGCTGAAGTTGCATGACTACCAGAAGACCCTGGTGCAGCGCATGTACGAGCACCTCGCCCAGAACGCGGAGAAGCGGGCCATGCTGCAGATCCCCACCGGGTCGGGCAAGACGCGGATCGCAGCCGAGGCCGGCGTCCGAGCGCTGCATAACGGCCTCATCAACGGGCCGATCCTGTGGATCACACAGAGCCAGGAACTGGCGGAACAAGCCATCGAGACCTGGTCCTACGTCTGGCAGAGCAAGGGAACGGACAAGCCACTGCGCATCACCCGCTTGTGGGGCGGTATCCCGGATGCCGTTCCCGTCTCGGAAGGGCCGCAGGTTGTCGTCGCCATCGACGACACCGCCGTCAAGCGGCTCCCGAAGGAGGATTACGCCTGGCTACGTGCGTGCGCCCTTGTGATCGTCGACGAGGCCCACTTCGCCGTACCGAAGACCTACACCCAAATCCTCGACGCCCTTGGCATCGACCAGTACCAGACCTCACGTCATCTCGTCGGTCTGACGGCCACCGCGTTTCGCGGGGACAACGACGATGAGACGCGAACCCTGGTCTCACGATTCGGACAAAAGCGCCTGGATCACGGCGTGTTCAAGAACAACGACGCTTACAGTCACCTGCAGTCGTTGAAGGTCCTGGCCGATGTCGAACACGAGGAACTCCTCGGTGGTTCCTATTCTCTGAGCAGAGAGCAAGTGACAGAGATACAGAGAACTCACGCGATGGCCCTGCCGGCAGACGTCATCCGGAGCCTCGCACAGGACGTCGAACGTACCCAGCGCATCGTGGACAGAATCGAGAAACTGCATCACGACTGGCCAGTATTGGTCTTCGCCACCTCGGTCGAGCATGCCCAGGTTCTTGCCGCACTGCTGCAGGACCGTGGTATCACGGCGGCCTCGATCGACGGACGGACACCACCTAGCATCAGGCGGCGCCGCATCGCCGCGTTCAGGGACAACAAAATCAGAGTTCTGACCAACTACAGGGTTCTGACACAGGGATTCGACGCGCCCGCCGTACGAGCCGTCGTGGTCGCCCGTCCCACCTTCAGCCCCAACACCTACATACAGATGATCGGCCGAGGCCTACGAGGCAAGCTGAACGGGGGCAAGGACTCCTGCCTGATCCTCAATGTGGCCGACAACATCAAGAATTTTGGTCGCGGACTCGCCTACACCCGCATGGAGCATCTGTGGCACCAGGTGGACCGATGACCGCATCCAGAGCCAGTGCACCGGCACTGACGGATGTCCAGCGCCGCATCGTCGAAGAGCCGGCGGAACGCAAGGCGCTTGTCACCGCAGGCGCCGGAACCGGCAAGACCTTCACACTGGTCAGACGGATCGAATACCTGGTCTCGGAAGGTCTCACCGGCGGAGACCTCATCGTCTTGACCTTCTCGCGTGCCGCTTCAGTAGAGCTGCGTGAACGACTGCGGTCGCTGAGCGGTAGGTCCCGACACGTGCGTGTGACAACGTTCGACGCGTGGGCTCTGGGTCTACTCCGCGAGGCCGCAAACGACGAAACCTGGTACGCCCGCTCCTTCGACGAACGCATCCGAGCGGCCACTCGAGTCATCGAAGACGAGATGCGAGCTCCCGAGTCACTCGACGCGGTCCGACACGTCGTCATCGACGAAGTCCAGGATCTGGTCGGTGATCGCCGACAGCTCGTGGATACCTTCCTTGACGCCTACGAGTGCGGGTTCACCATCGTCGGCGACCCGGCCCAGGCCATCTATGGTTTCCAGGTCCAAGACCCCGAAAAGCGAGCCTGCGATACGGGCAGATTCTTCTCCAGGCTCCGGGAGCGGTTCTCGGACGAGCTTGAGGAGTTCGCCCTCGACGAGAACTTCCGAGCCGCTTCCGACGACGCCGCCTGTGCCCGCCCTTACGAGGCCGCGGTCCGCGCCTGCTCCACCCGCGCAGAGGCCGACGCGGTCCACGAGCAACTGCGCATGGAACTAGCCTCCAAGCTGGAGTTCGGCGACCTGCGGGTCCGGCATGTGCGGGCCTCCCTGTGCGACACGAAACTCACCACTGCCATCCTGTGCGCCACGAACGGCGACGCACTTCTGCTCTCACGGTGGCTGGCCGATCTGGGCATCGACCATCGGGTCCGCGGAGGCACTGATGATCACTCTGTGCCCTCGTGGGTCGCTCAGGTCGTGTCCCGCCTGCCCGGTGCCCTCTCCATTTCGCGGGACCGGTTCATTGAGGCCTGGCAATCCCTGCCGCACACGCCCGACCTCGACCATGGCCGCAACGCATGGCAATTGCTTCTGCGGACCGCGGGCGACCGGAGCGGGCACGTCGTCAAGCTTGGACGGCTCCACGAAGCCATCGCCCGCGGTCACCTGCCGGACAGCCTCGTGGCACAGCAAGAGGACGGTCTGATCGTCTCCACGTTCCACCGGGCCAAGGGCCTGGAGTTCGACCAGGTGCTCGTCGTCGACCCTGGCTCACTGGACGACGAGCAGGTGGCTGCCGATCGCTGCGACGCTGCCCGGGCCCTATACGTCGCCATGACTCGTGCCCGCCACGATCTCTACCGTCTGCAACCGCCCGACGCATACGCCACTCGTCACCGCGGATTTCGGCTGGTACGCAAGGTCAAAGGCACGCAACGATGGGGACGATACGGCTACAAGCCGAGCCAGCGGTTGGGGCTTTCGTTCCTGGGTGAGGACGTCCATGGTGACCATCCGGCAGGATTGGAACAGATCACCTGCGACCCCGGAAAGGTCCAGGAATACCTGGCGCACAAGGTCCGCCCCGGCGACGAGGCGGTATGGACGAGACTGAACGACGTGCCCGTGGCCCACGAGAAGCGGATGGCTCCCGGTTACGCCATCATGCACGGCGAACAGATCGTGGGTGTCGCCTCTGATGTCTTCCGCCGCGACCTGTATCGCTTCGTGCAGCAGTGGAAGTCGCATCAGCCGGCAAGCTGGCCTCGTCACGTCACCGGAACGCGGGTCGACCTCGTCGAGACCGTAGCGGGCGAGGATGCCGCAGCCGTCCGTGCCGGTCTTGGTCCGTGCGGACTCTGGCTCGCACCACGGCTGATCGGAATCGGCCGGTTCCACTACGACCGCAAGGGCGAGGACGCATGACGGGTGATCACGCGCGACACTACCGCTTTCGCGGGCAGTTGGCCGAGCGTTTGAAATCGGACCTGCTCGGTCCCCACAGCGAACATCGCCACGACGTCGAGATCCTCCACGACTGGCCTGTCACCACTTACTCCACCGGTGTCCTGTTTCCCCGCGTCGTGGACCCGACGCAGACGGAACAGTCGGACCCGGAGGCCGCGGAACAGGATCTCGATGATGCTGATTCCTCTGTAGCGATGGACGAAATGCCCGACACGGGCATCGTCCTCGCGAGGGTCGCCCGCCCCTCGGCGACTGGTCTCACCTTCGCCGTCGACCCCACTCGCAACCGTCACATACTCGTGCAGGCGTTCGCCGCCGTGTACGAGCCTGTGGACGCCGCAGGCGAATCGGTCGAGCCCAAACGTGCCGAACAGCGCAGCACCCAGCAACCCGACGTGCGTTGGCGCCGCCGTCCCCTACAGCTTTCCCCCACACCCGTGGACGTTCTGGCCCCACCCGACAAAACGGTGAAACTCGACGAAGGCCTGTACCTGCACCTGCGGGCCCGTCCGCCTCACGGCCCTCGCGGAACGATCTCCGTGACTGCCACCCTAATGAACACTCACGCCGTGGAGCAGCAGGAGATCAAGGATCCGAAGTGCTTCTTCCAGGTGGGACTGCAGGTCACAATTCCCGACGGCAGCCCGGCGCTCGTCGAACGTCCGACGGTCCGTGATCTCGACGACGAGAGCCGGCTGGCCGTGCTGTTGCATCGCCACGCCCCCTCGTTCGCAGTCGGCCACGGCTGCGCGGCGGACTGGTCCTGGACCCCCCCGCCCGTTGGCCGGCCCCAGCGGCACGATGCGCCCGAGGGAGTCTGCTCCGTCTGGACAGAGCACGTTCCCGTGAGCGAGGTCCTCCTCTCCGACTCCAACTCCTCCGTCCCCACGACGCGCCTGGAGATGGGGTACCTCGCCAATGCAACGAAGCTCGAACTGATCAGCTCCTTGCGTACGTTCGTCTCCCTGTACGGGAATTGGATCAATGGCCGTGCCATGGATGCGGAACTGCTGCGCGACGGAATCTACGGCGACTCCGCTTACTTACGCCTGGCCGAGGAGCAGCTGAAGCATTGCCGGATTGCGCAGCATCGCATGAGCTCCGGGATCGATCTGCTGGAGAACGATCCGGATGCGTTGGAGGCATTCCGCTTGGCCAACCGCGTCATGGCGCTGCAGCGCGGCAGAGGCCAGTGGATCAAGCGAGAACGTGCCGGGGCGCCCTCGCCCGAGGGCACATGGCGGCCCTTCCAGCTCGGGTTCGTGCTGCTGTGCCTGAACGGCATGGTGGACGCGACCCACCCCGACCGAGCCATCGCCGACCTCTTGTGGTTCCCGACCGGTGGCGGCAAGACGGAGGCGTACCTCGGGCTGATCGCCTTCACCGTCTTCCACCGGCGTCTGCGTCACGGCGCAGCAGGTGGTGGAGTGACCGTGCTCATGCGGTACACCCTGCGTCTACTCACCCTGCAGCAGTTCGAACGGGCGGCCCTACTGATCTGCGCGATGGAGACCGTACGTGCCGAGCAGCTCGAACGTCTGGGGGAAGAGAAGATCTCCATCGGCATGTGGGTGGGGAAGGCCGCCACACCCAACAGGCTCAAGAATGCCGACAAGGCGCTGAAGAAGCTGGCACGAGGCGAGAAACTCCACGAGGAAAACCCCGTCCAACTCAAGAACTGCCCCTGGTGCGGCACTCCTCTACTGGTCCGTAACCACAAGGTCGACGTCCCCGGGAACCAGATGGTCATCCACTGCGATGACCAGGCGTGTGACTTCTCCTCCGGGCTCCCCGTACACGTCGTCGACACTGAGCTCTACCGGGTCCGCCCCACACTCGTCATCGCAACCGCAGACAAGTTCGCCCGCATTGCCTGGCGTGAGGACGTCGCCGCCCTGTTCAACCGGGACGAGGACCGACTCCGGCACGGCACCCCACCACCCGAGCTCGTCATCCAGGACGAACTCCACCTGATCTCCGGCCCCCTAGGAACCCTCGCCGGCCTGTACGAAGCGGCCGTAGACATCGCCTGCGCCCACCCGAAGATCATCGCCTCCACCGCGACAATCCGACGCGCCCAAGAGCAAGGACGGGCCCTCTTCGGCCGGGACGTGGTTCAGTTCCCGCCGTCCGGCCTGGACGCCCGCGACTCATGGTTCGCCGTCGAGGCCCCCGCAGAACGCAGGCCCTCACGCCTCTACGTCGGCCTTCTCGCGCCCGGACTCTCCCAAGCAACACTCCTCATCCGCGCCTACGCGTCCCTTCTTCACAATGCCAAGCACCTGCCGTTCCCGGACGAGGCGGTACGGGACACCTACTGGACACTGCTCGGATACTTCAACAGCCTGCGACTCCTCGGCGCCGCAGAGCTGCAGGTCAACGCCGATGTCAACGAGCGGCTCCGGACACTGGCAATGCGGGACGGGGTGGAGCCGCGGCAGGTCCTGCCGACCGAAATCACCAGCCGCGTTCCCTCCAGCGATCTTCCAGGACTCCTCGGTGCCCTCGGCCGATCTCTAAGGACGGGATCAGCCCTGGACGTGCCGCTGGCGACCAACATCATCTCCGTCGGTGTCGACTTCGATCGCCTCGGTCTCATCGCCGTGGCGGGGCAGCCACAAACCACGGCCGAATACATCCAGGCCACTAGCCGTGTCGGTCGCGCCCACCCCGGTCTCGTCGTCACCCTGTTCAACGCAGCCCGGTCCCGGGACCTCTCACACTACGAGAACTTCGTCAGCTACCACTCCGCTCTGTACCGACAGGTCGAGTCGACCAGCGTGACGCCGTTCGCGGCCCGAGCCCGTGACAAGGCCCTCCATGCTGCGTTCCTCGGGCTCGCCCGCCTGCTTCATCCGGAAATTCGCAAGAACGCAGACGCCAAGGACGTGAACAGCTTCACCCATCAGCTTTCCTCAATTCGCCAGCAGTTGGTGAACCGCATCCAAGCCTTTTCGCCTGCAGAGGCCGCCCATGCAGACGCGGAAATCCGCGCCTTCATCGAGCACTGGCGCCACCTCGTCGAGACCAACGAGAGGCTGGAGTACGAGGCCGCGTTCGAGTTCAAAGCCAACCCTCGCCGTAGACCGGACCTCGCCCTGCTCCGCACTCATCAGGACCACGACCTCACCAAGGCCCGTCCAACCCTGTGGAGCCTGCGCGACGTCGACGTCGAGTCCCATCTGTACCTGGAGAGTTGATATGCCTCGCAGAACCAACCCCGGCACCGCGGCGGCCGGCGACGATCGCAAGCGCCCCTCCATCGGCTCGATCCGGCGTGCCCAACAGATCACGACGTACGGCGTGGGTGGCCTACTCGCCGTCGCCGATCAGTCCTACATCGTCAGCGGTCTGGACACCTGGGACGTCACCGGCGAGCCCGATCTACGAGACCAGCGCTTGGAACCGATGCTGCACGTCAACGGCTTCCGGCGCCCGCCCGCAGCCCGCGTGGCCACCGGACGTGGCGTGCGCGTGCGCCGTTTCCCTGCCACGTACTCGTGCCCCGAGTGCAAGGCACTCAAGGCGTTCCGCGACCTCAGCGTGGGACCAGACAAGAACCGTTGCGTCCAGTGCTCGGCCCTACTCGTGCCCTCGCGCTTCATGGTGGCCTGTGAAGACGGGCACCTCGACGAGTTCCCCTACTGGGACTGGGTCCATGCCGATCCGAAGCGCAAAGGCGGTAGCCCCACTGCATGCTCGCGAGCCACTGCGGAGATGACACTGGAGACCGACGGTCGCACCGCCAGTCTCCGCAGCATCGTCATCAACTGTAGCTGCGGGCAGAAAGCATCGATGGAAGGTGCTTTCGGCAAGATGGCTCTCCGCTCCCTGGGCCTTCGCTGCCGCGGCACCCGCCCGTGGCTGGGCCGTGAGGCGACAGAAAGCAAATGCAACCGTCCTCCACGGACTCTCCAGCGTGGTTCCTCGGCAGCCTGGTTCGCCGACCTGCGGTCCGCCTTGTCCATCCCTCCGTGGCACACGGAGCTGATGGAACTCGTCGACGCGCACCGCAGGCACCTCGTCAACAAGAGCGACGAGCGCATCATGGAGTTCGCAGAGGACGAAGGCTGGCTCGCGCCCGGCGGACACTCCCCCTCCCAGGTGCTGCGCACGGTCCGCACCCTTGAGAACGCAGCCCACCTCGAACCCGCAGAGGACGACGAGAATCAGATCCGTTTCGCCGCCGGCGAGCCACTCCGGCAGGAGGAGTACGAACAGCTCTGCAGGGTCATCGAGGACACGCCTGAGAACAAGCACTTCGTCTGCGAGCCCCCCGAGGAGGATTCGTCTGACCTCCCAGGCATCGACCGCGTCATGTTGGTCAAGCGCCTCCGCGAGGTCCGAGCCCTCACCGGCTTCACTCGCATCCGTCCCCCGCAAGGCTCGAAGGCCGACCGTGATCGCATCAGCCGCCTGAGCAAGAGCCCGGACCTCGGCTGGCTCCCGGCGATCGATGTCGTCGGCGAAGGCGTCTTCCTCACCATGGACCAGGAGCGACTCCAACAATGGGAGTCGGCTGTGCTCCGCGCCGGCTCCGACCGAACCGAACGCATGCGAGTCGCGCACGAGGACCTGCTCCGGGAACAGGATTGGGAGAGTCCCCGCTCGCCGCTGACGTCACGCTTCGTCCTTCTGCACACGCTGGCCCACGTGCTGATCAACGAGTGGAGTCTGGACTGCGGCTATCCCGCAGCGTCTCTACGGGAACGGCTCTACGCCAGCGACGAGATGTGTGGCGTCCTCCTCTACACCGCGACCAGCGACTCGGCGGGCAGCCTGGGCGGCATCATCGCGCGAGGAGAGATCGCGGAAGTGTCGAGAAGCCTGTCAGCTGCCTTGGAACGCGCCTCCTGGTGCTCCTCCGACCCCTTGTGTATGGAGGTCGATGTCAACGGGGTCGGCGGGCTCAACCTAGCCGCCTGCCACGCCTGCCTCCTACTACCCGAGACCAGTTGTGAAATGAACAACACGTTCCTCGACCGTGCCCATCTCGTCGGGACGCCTGACGAAGACTTCCCCGGCTATTTCGCTTGAGTCGTCCATACACGTGGCAGCGGCTCTGCGCTAGCGCTCGACGAGTGTCTTCGCCGCGGTGACGAGGATGTCTCTCCGTTTCCGGTCCGATCGCCAGTTGCCCTGAAGACGGGACGGTGGCTCGATCCGAACGGCCGCAGCTCGGCCGTTGGCCAGGTCAGTGCCCCTACCAAAATCGGAACAGCCGACTCTTCGGCACACCTCGCAACCCAACTCGTCCTCTCGGTGGTGGTCACTTCTGGTCTCATTCACCTCTGTCCAACCCCGTCCGGATGAGGACGCGGGCGGGGCGAACTCCGGGACAACGTCCACGCATGGACGCTGGCGAACGCCACCGAACAGAACCCTGCGCGGCACAAACACCCTTGGAAAGCGTGTTGGGGGAAACCCCTCACGAATCTCCACCACCCCCGCAGTCCCCGACCCCGAGCCAGCCCCCGTCTCCTGGCAGCAGCTCCGCCCCATGACCGATTCGTACTGCGGCGTAACGACCCCGTTGGTCGAGGCCGGGATCGGCTTGTCCAAGCTCGTCAGGCGCAATGGCGGCTCGGAGCTCAAGCTCGCTTGCATGCTTCTCCAGGAGTTCGTGATCCGTTCCGTGAACGAACACGCATCGGATGAGGCCGAGTGCGAGGCGATCGCATGACCACAACCGACATCGACCTCGACGCGCTTCCCTCGGACACCCTTGTCGTCGAGAACGGCCAGGTCACTCCCGTCGGGAAACTGGTCATCGCGAAGATGGCCAAGGAGCTGGCCGACATCTGCCGACAGGCTGACGACCCGCAAACTGCGCTCCAGGTGGTCCTGGAACTCGTCCCCGAGCACATGGCGGAGATCGCCGGTCGACGTACCAACGTCGAGCCCAGCGCCCTGCGTACTGCACTCACCAGCCTTATCGGGTCCGAGTGTCTGGAGCGACGCCCAGGCCGTGACCCGCTGACCGGCGATCGGACGGATGGCCAGCCGGACACCGACGACACCTGGCGCGACCGCCTGCCGGGCACCCAGCAGCATGGCCACGGCGGCCACCACCGTGACGCACTCGGCCGGAACTGGCATCGAGTGAAGGGTTCGGCATGACGATTCTGACCCGTGAGCGCCTCTTCACCGTGTCGCTCCACTTACGCCAAGGGGGTGCCCAGCAGGCGAAGGCCATCATGCTGTGCCGTGATGGGGACCGCTTCATCGCTACCTACGACTCCGAACGGGCCTCCCTCCACACGGCAGCCGTACTCGCCCGCGTGATCCTCTCCTCCGAGGGCATCACCATCACGGAAGTGATTCTCGAAGGTCACGACCCGGACCTGACAGCCTTGTACCGCGCTGCCTCGAAACTCCTCCTGGACGTAGAGATCACCACTGAGCCGCGGATCACGGAACCCACGGTGAGAGTGCTTGACCAGGATCCGACGCAGGCGACGTACTTCGTCCCCGAGGGCTGGGACCTGACTGACGCACTCAGCAGGCTGCCCGCTGCCTTCGCCGCCGCCCGGCCGAAGGTGGCCCGCAACCTGGAGCGGATCGAGCAGGCGAAGAAGGACTCCGGTGGCAAGATCGACCACGTCCTCGGCCTGGTGGCCGTGCTGGTCCTGAAGACGGACGATCCGGACGGCGTCTACGACGAAGTGTTGCACCTGCTCCGCCAGGTCCCCGCCAAGCAGACGACGGTCGGCGCACGCGCCGCGGCGGCCTGAGCTTCCACTCAGCATGGCCCGGAACTGACGGTTCTACCGCTGGTTCGGGGCCATGATGCCAAGCGGCTGATGCAGCGGGGCGCACCGACGAGGTGGCCTTTACCTGGTCGCCAATCCGACGAATCGTGTAGGGCCTCTGCCATTCTTGGCCCACACCACCGGTAGGTCCTGGCGACCACCTACCTCGAACGCCCAGACCGGGACGACCTGGCCTTCTTCGACACGGGACTTGGGCTCGCGGTGCCGGACGCGGTCGACTCTGCCAAGGGCCCGACCGCGCGCCTGGTGGTCGCGGAGCTGCACCGCCGGGCGATAGTCGCTGCTGGGACTGTCGTTGAGCGACCATGCCTTGCGTACGTGGGTGATGAAGGTGCGCCCGCTGTACCGGGAGATGCCGATTTCGAGGCGGGATCGGATAGTCGCGTCGGCTCGACGCGTGGTCAAACTGAGTCGTTAATCAGCGTATTTGGCTACTCAGCCTGCGCTGTCGCGATATGACGGTGCATCACTAGCGCGAGATCCTGCGCGTCCCCATTGGAGGGAAGCTGCCACGGCGTTTCGTCTCCATTCTCCATGACGAAACTGCTCAGGAACCGCACGCAATTCCGTGAGGGTAGGTAGGTGTCGCGGAGCCACTGGGCGAATACGGCCGATTCGTCGGCGGTGACGTCGATGAGGCCGATGCTGGCGTAATCGGGAGCGGGCATGGCTGCGGTGCCGCTCACCCAGACATCAGGAGCGAGCTCGACGTCAAAGTCCAGGACGGTGTCGCCCCGCAGAGCGGAGGTCCGTGTCTCTGTGATGGCTCCGGGAAACGCCCGCGCCAAAGCTTCCTCGAACGTATCAAGGCTGCTCCGCCATGCCGACTCATTGTCCTCGGGCGGAGCAAAGGAAAAGTTGGATCGAATGTTGTGCTTGACTGACACTTGCTTCCTCTACTTCAGGGCACGTAGCGTGCGGAACCTTTGACATCATTCATTGCCATCATGGACTGCCAGTAAGCGACATTATCCTTCCCGTTCGTCGCGATCTCAAGACCCCGAATTTCCGAGTTCGCCGGGTTGGCCATGGCACTCTTGTACCGGACTAGTTCCCTTTCATCGTTGCCATACATGCTGTCGATGACGGGATCGAATTTGGGCCTGCCTTGGTTGTCAACCTTGACGGGCTTGGCGAGTGTGTCATTGACGCGTTCGAGAGATCGGAAACTTCGCTTCTTGCAGTCGGGGTCCTGCACGTGTTTCGCCTCGACCAGATAACCATCTGACGGGCGTATCCCGTCAACCATGAGCCCCTTGGGCCGACCAGGCAGAGGGACCTCGCGTTCGGGATAGCCAGACACGCGCAGCTGATAGGCATTGTCCGGATTGCTAGGCCCCCCACCTCCCGCGAACCCACCAGTGTTCAGTGTGTTGAGCCAGGTGCGGAACTGCTGCTGTTCTGCCGGAGTGAGAGTGCGGGTGCTCCCGGGCTCTGGTGGAACCGGATCTCGACTGGGGATGCCGGGATCGACCTTGTTCCCCATCGGCATGATCGCCGGAGCCTGCCCGGGGTAGGACGCCAGGACGAGGGGCACCGGCACCGGCCGGGGTACCGGAAGCAGAGGCAGCCCGGGCAGGCCCGGCGGGGAGTCGGATCCGCCGGGCAGTTTGACACGGCTTTCCGATGCATCGATTGCGTGGGCGACGTTTCCGAGGCCATGGATGTAGGGGTCTTCCAGGACAGCGTTGAGGAGGCCACCGTCGTTGCCGTTTCCGCCGAACATGGGCTGATCCCAGGGCATTTCGACATGGAACGGGTCCATATCATCGAGAGCGATCTTCTCCTTCGCGGCCTCCACGTGGTTGGCATAGCGGTCGCAAGCCTTGGCGAGCTGAGCGCATGCAGCCGCCAAATTGGCGACCAAAGTCTCGTCCTGTTGAGCTCGCTCCGGAGGAGCGGAGAAGCCGACGAATCCTCGGAAGTAGCGTCGGAAGGAGTCAGCCGCTTCGCCAGAATGAGCATGGTCTGCTGTGTGTGCGTAGGCTTGGGCATCTTCGAGGAACCGCAACATCAGCTTCCCCGCCTGGCGCCAGGACCCGGCCACATCTCGCAGTTTTTCAGGAGAGCCGCGGAAGCGGTCGCTCCCACCGCCAGGGGCGTACTGGTCGTACCAGGCCGTGTCGCCCACGACCTCAGGGAGTTCCTGCCCGAGCCCGAGGAAGCTCTCGGTGCAGTCTTCGCCGGAATCGCCCATCCCGGTAGTCAGGTCCACTTGCTTACCAAGAAGCTGTGAAGCGATATGGCTCTCGTTGGCCATGAACTCGCGCGCGTTGCGCATCAGCCCCTTGCCAGTCTCACCCATTACATAGGCGCTGAAGCCCATATTGTCGAGGGTGGTGGACGCCGCCGACTTGTAGACCTTGGCGAAGGCGCGGCCCGCCTCGTCATCCCCGGCCATACCGTGCTGCCGGTCCAATTCGTGGTAGAGGGCTATCGTGGTGTCCCGGGCCCCCGGCATCACCGTCGTGACCATCCCCATGGATGCCTTGATCATCCCGTCAGCTATCACCTTGAGGCCAGGCGGCATCCCCACACGTACCAACTCCTCGCAACCGCGCCCGCATCAGCCCGAAGCATCAGTTCTACCGCACCAAGAATGCGCGATACAGGTCGCGATGGCTTCGCGTGAGACCGCTCTGGTCCAAAGCCAGCAACGCCAGGCGCCGTCGAGTACGGAACCGGATGCGGCCCGCCCGGTCTATGTGTCCGGCCGGTCTGCAACGCGCTCCACTCGGCCGTGGCAGGCGTGGAGGCTGCCGGCGAACGGGTCTCGCTGCTTCGGGAAAGTGGGCGCGCAGTCGGGGCAGGCGTAGACCGTGCCGCCGCCCGCGCTCGCGCCGTACGCGAGCGCGACGACGACCGGCTGCCTGGTGGTCGTTTGGCAACGGGCGCAGACCTGGACGCTCACTGGGCCGTCGTCCCCTCGGCGGGCTCAGCGGCAATCGCCTCCCCAGGGCTTCGCGGAGGCGGTTCGTGTCGGTGAGGTACTGGTCCGGGCCCACCGGGACGCGCCAGTGCAGGCGCGGGCCTTCCCTCCAGTCGACGGGCGGCACGCCGACGTACGTCACCTCGGCGCCGTGCGCACCGAGCACCTGGACCTGCGGCGAATCCCGCCAGTGCTGGGCATGGCCCGCCGGGATGAGCCAGTACATCAAGCCGTAGTCGGCGATCACGGCCCCGGACGCGTCGCCGCGTAACTCCAGCACCCGTTCACCGATCTCAGCGGGAGCTCGCAAGACGTCCCAGTACGGGCCGACCTTGACCATCTCGACGTCGCTGCCGCGCGGCGGCGTCCATGGACTGGGTGTTCTCGGTTGCGTCTGCACGCGGTCTCCCGGCGTCAGCGGTGAGCAGGTGATGACCGACCGTAAGAGCGCAGGGAGCGGGGTAGGGGCAGGATTTCTGCCCCTCGAACGTTCAGGCGGCCAATACCCCGATCTTCACGGCGAGTTCGGCGGCGCGACGGCGATGCACCTGAGACTTCGACTCGGTCTCTTCCAGGACGATGCGGCGGGCGTAGCCGTTGTAGCGGATCGTCTCCGGCGCAGCTTCGTACGCCTTGTCCAGCGTCGCCAGCGCGGCCTCCGGCTGCCCGTCCAACTGGTAGCCCCTGGCCTCCTCGATCCGGTGCCGGGCTCGCCGCGGCCGCGACGGAATCGTCCTGGCGTCCGCCTTCGCGGCCTGCCGTACGGACTCCCCGCCAGCGTGCAGTTCGACGGCGACCGTGACCGCGTGCGCGCCCATGACAGCCCGGGAGAACGACGTCGCCGGGTGGAAGTAGTCGGCGGGCAGCCGCTTGGCCATCTTGCGGGCGGTGTCCCAGTAGCGCCAGGCGGTGCTGGTGTCCCCGCGGCGGGCCGCGGTGTATCCGGCCTCGAACTGCAAGGCACCGGCGATGGCGCGTACGTCGTCCGACGCGTCCGGCAGCAGCGGAGCCAGGTAGCGCAGCGTCTTGAGGGTGACCGCGTCGGCCGCATCGAAACGGGCGGGCCCGCTGTCGCGGTGGGCCTGGGCTGTGAGCCAGGCGGCAACACCGATTGCGTGCGGGTCCTCGCTCTCCTGTGCGGCAACCATGCCGCGCTCGGCCGCGCGCCACAGGAGGGCGGAGTCGGGCTGATAGGCGATGAAGAACTGGCTCAGGCCGTAGACCTCGGCAAGCACAGCCTGGGCCGCTCGCCGCTCGGGAGCACGGTCGGCCTGACGGACGGCGAGCTGCGCATCCCGGATGAGGCCCGGCAGGAGACCGCCAATCACCTCGCGGTGGTTGGGTGCGGAATGGCGCGCGGCCCAGGCACTCGCGAGGCGAGCACTCAGGTGCGCGGCCGAAGGCGCCTCGCGGTCGGTGGCGAAGGGGAACGTGTCGATCGCGTCTCGTACGGCCGGCAGCTTGGCGTGGCCGGGGCCGATGAAGAGGTCGACGGGCATGGTCTGATCGCCCGTGAGTTCACCGAGGTTGCGCACGCGCAACACCTCGGCGACGCGCAAGATCATGGGCAGCCCCGGAGTGTGGAGCGTGCCGTTCTCCACCTGCTTCACCCAGCTCGGGGACTTACCGAGCAGACCGGCGAGGACGGTACGGCTCATGCCTCGACGTGTACGGAGGACCTGCATGCGCTGGCCGAAGACCAACGGGTGGTCCATCGGGTCCGGAGTGACATCAGATGGCATGGCCTTGCCCCTCTCTGTCCAGCTCGTCACCGCCAGGGTATGGGGCAAGGCCGCTGTCATGTGAGGCCGTTCACTCCTGAGCCTGATGAAGGCCCTTCGTCTCCCCGCCATTCAGAGCGTTACTGATCTCCATGATGCGGCCCTCAGGCAGAGCGAAGGCGTTGCGAGGGTTTCGGTACGAGTGCCCACCGTCGTTGATCCAGACGCCGTCTGCCAGCCTCCAGTGAGCAGGAGCCCATTGGCCGTGGTTCTCAAGGAGCATCCTCGCCACTTCGGCGGGCTCCTCGATCACGGTGAGGGCGGCGAGCGCGGTGGTGAGGGCAACGGCTGCCCCGTCGGGAAACCGCGCGTCGCCAAGTGTCGGGAAGAGGAGCAAAAGACGGGCGTCGGTGTCGCCACCGCCATCTGTATCCGACTGTCGAGCAGCGGACAGCAACTCCGGCCAGGCCATGCCAGGCCCCATGAAGTGACCGTCATCCGCGGCAAGGGTTTCCGCTGCGGACCACTCCGGGTGATGTATCAGGTAGTCCACCCCGCGGTCGCCTTCGATGTTGCGGTAGACGACGTGGATGGTGTGGCCGGAGCGCAGAGGCACGCTGAACACCGGCCACTCGCGCTCGGCGGACAGCACGCGATACAGCTCCATGGCCGCGTCCCAGTCAGCACCAAACGCGGCTCGCTGCGCGTCCTCACCGCGCAAGGAGGTGCCGAGGTGCACGGGCCAGAACAACGGATCGTCCAGGTGAGCACTGCCCTGGACCAGAGGGCCGTCTTCGTATCCGGGGATCTTCAGCACGCGAGGATGATGGCACGAGGAGCAGACACCGCCTCGGGGCTCGCGGTTCGGCCGCGCCGTCTCAGTCACCACCGTTCACCGACGTTCAGCCGAGAGGCACCCCTCGCGAGTTCGCCCCTTGGGCTCGCAGCGCCGGCGCCCCGAGTGGCGGGGACGTGCGCCAGGCCCCAGCCGAACAGGACGTAGCCGATGAACATGGGGACCAGCGCCATGTAGGCGCCGACGGCCGCGTCCGGCCAGGAGTTGGTGAGCGGGGTGCCGGTGGTCGGGAGGACGGGGACGAGCAGTAGCCCGCCGAGGCCGAAGATCGTGCCCATCGCCGCGCGGGAGGCGATCCCGCGGTTGATCAGCCGGTGGGCCGCCCAGGAGTAGACGTAGGTCCCACCGTGCAGCCCCGAGCGAGGCGCTCAGCGGTGGTGGGGCACGCCACGGCGGAGCCAGCGGGCCAACTCGGCGAAATCGTCGTCGGTAAGGCCTTCGCCTGGGTCAACTCGGTGAAGCAGGGACTGCCCTTCGTGCTGCGCCGAGACCCAGAGGCGGTCCATGGCGCTGATCTCGTCATCGATCCAGATGAACGAGCGGTGGCCGGCCCACGCGACAATGTGGCGAGTCTTCCAGTGCAAGCCGCGCGGGCTCTCGTCGGTGGGCACCACTGGCCACCTGACCACAGGCAACCGCGGCAGCCCGATCCGTGGAGCGACTGCCTCGTTCGCATCGTCCATCCAGGTCGAGGCCCACACCACTTCGCACCCCAGCGCCATCAGGCGCGGCCCGACAGTTGGGTCGAGGCGCTCCAGCAGTGGGTTCTCCGGGACGGAGGGCCCTTCGGGGCGGACAGCGTGG
The DNA here is from genome assembly GCF_003721215.1 of Streptomyces botrytidirepellens. Lineage (NCBI taxonomy): Bacteria > Bacillati > Actinomycetota > Actinomycetes > Kitasatosporales > Streptomycetaceae > Streptomyces > Streptomyces botrytidirepellens. Next base: position 40,047 of record NZ_RIBZ01000093.1, on the reverse strand, counting down.
GCCCGTTGCGGCCGCCTGGGCGGCGGTCCAGGCGGCCCAAACGGGATGAGCGGTCCGTCGACATCGAGGAAGAGCACGGGGCGCTCCGCTGAGCCGGTCACAGCCGAACCCTAGCCCTGTGCGCCGTCGCAGCCGTCCCAGCCCGTGCCGTCTCACCCCTTGACGTGGGGTTCAGGCGTGGGCACGATCCTCCCCACCTCACGTGAGAAAAGTTATCACTGTACGAGAAAAGCGAGGGTGTCGATGCGGGTAGGGATCCTTGGGCTGGGCGAGGCCGGGGCGCTGTACGCCACTGGGTTCGCGGAAAACGGCTGGTCCGTCGTGGGGTATGACCCCGGCGACGTACCGACGCCGGCCGGTGTCAGCCGGGCGGACAGCGTGGCGGAGGCCGTCGCTGGGGCCGATCTTGTGCTGGGGCTGACGGGGGCCGCGGCTGCTGCGGGGGTGGCGGCGGAGGCCGCGCCGCATCTGCGGGGCGGTGTCGTCTTCGCGGACATGAACGCCGGGGCGCCGGATCTCAAGCAGAAGATCGACGGCATCGTCACCGAGGGCGGGCGGGCGGTCTTCGCGGACGTGTCCGTGATCGGTTCGGTGCCCAAGTACCGCCACCGTACGGCTCTGGTGGCCAGCGGGCGCGGGGCCTCGGCGGTGGCGGAGCACTTCGGGGCGCTGGGGGCGCCGGTGGAGGACCTGGGTGGGGAGCCGGGGGCGGCGTCGGCCCGCAAGCTGCTGCGCAGCCTCTTCATGAAGGGGCTGGGCGCGGTCATCGTGCAGACCGTGGAGGCGGGCCGGGCCGCCGGGGACGAGCGGTGGGTACGCGAGCAGATCGCGCAGGAGCTGGCCGACGGCGAGTCCACGGTGGAACGGCTCTATGCAGGAACGTTCAAGCACGGGCTGCGGCGGGCCGGTGAGGTGGCCGCCGCGGCCGGGCTGTTGGCGGAGCTCGGCCTGGACGCGGCGTTGGCGCACGACATCAGCAGGCTGCACGCCCTCGCCGCCCGCCCGGACGGACTGCGCGCCGCACCGCTCGTGACCGAGGAGCTGCTGGCGGCCTACGAGGGGCTGCCGACCGCCAACATCGGCGACGCGCGCGACCGGCTGGGGCTGCTCGACTCCGGCATCGGCCCGCTGTGGACCGGTGCCCGCGCGGTGGGCCGGGCGGTGACGGTGCTGACGCGGGCCGGGGACAATCAGGCCATCCACGAGGCGCTGCGGATCGCCGGACCCGGTGATCTGATCGTGGTCGACGGGCAGGGCGACACCCGGCGTGCCCTGATCGGCGAGCTGATCGCCGAGCGCGCCCTGGCCCGCGGAGTGGTCGGGATGGTGCTCGACGGCGCCGCCCGCGACGTGGAGGTCCTCGAGGAGATCGGCTTCCCGGTCTGGGCGCGCGCGGTCACGCCTGCCGGGCCCTACAAGGACGGCCCCGGCAGGGTGAACGTCGCCGTCGCCGTGGGGGGCGCGGTGTGCAGGCCGGGTGACCTGGTCGTCGCGGACGGCGACGGGGTCGCCGTCCTCCCCGCCGAGGAGGCAGAGTCGACCCTGGTCGCGGCGCGTGCGATCGAGGCCGACGAGGCGCGCCGCCGCAACAGCATCCGGGCCGGGCGGTCCGGACGAGCCGAAGAGGCCGGACGAGCCGAAGAAGCAGGGCGAGCCCAAGCGGCCGGGCGGTCCGCGGCGGCATCAGCCACCGGCACACCCACCACGGCCGCACCGGCCACACGCACACCCGCCACGGCCACACCGGCCACCGGCACACCGGCCACCGACGGACCGGCAGGAGAAGCAGCATGATCGCGATATGGGCCCTGGTCTGCTACATGGCGGCCATCATCGTCTGGAACGCCGTGCTGAAGAGGAACATCGGCGAAGCCCTCCTCGTCGGCTTCCTGGTGACCGGCCTGTTCGCGGGCGGCGACATCGGCCACGTCATGTGGGACGGGTTCGCCGAGGCGATGCAGGAGGAGGTCACGTTCGCCGCCCTGGCGTTCGTGTTCATGAGCTACCTGCTGAGCCGTACGCCGGTCCTGGACCAGTTGCTGAACATCCTCAACTCGCTCCTCGGGCGGCTGCGCGGCGGCCCGGTGTACACCTCGACCGTCGCCGCGGGCATCTTCGGCGCCATCGCCCACGTGGGAGCGGCCGTCACCGCCGCCGTCGGTTCGGTGACCATCCCGTGGATGAAGCGCTCCAAGGTCAGCGGTGAACTCGCCGCCACCGTCGCCGCCGGCGGCGCGGGCATGGGTGTCACCTTCCCGTTCAGCTCCACCATGTTCATCCTGATGGGCTCGGCCGGAGTGGCGGCGCTGGTCTCCCAGGACGACATCGTGTTGCCGCTGTTCATGGGCGGGCTGTGGTGTCTGGGCTACCGCCTGCTGGCGGCGTTCTGGATGGTCCGCCGCCACAAGATCCAGCCCATGGACCGTGCCGATCTGCTGCCGCTCCGGGTCAGCCTGGGCGCGGGGTGGACGAGCCTGTTCCTGTTCACCGGGATGATCGTTCCCTTGCTGCTGACCCGCGGGCCGACCGGTGGCGAGTTGGGCGCGTACGTCGGTACGAAGATGTCGGACGCGATCAGCCTGATCACCTGGATACCGGTCCTGCTCATCGGGATCGTGCTGTTCCTGGGCCGCCGCCAGCTGCCCCGCGCCGCCCGCGGGTGGTGGCAACTGCTGGAAGGGGCGGCACCGCAGTTCGGCGTCATCGGCGTCACGATCGTGGCCGCGTTCTCCGCCTCGAACGTCCTCGGCGAGCTGGGCCTGCCGCAGCAACTCACCGACGTGCTGACGCAGCTGCACGCACCGAAGTGGGCCATGACCCTGATCGTGGGGGTGATCGTCGTCGCCGTGGCCATCCCGCTCACCGCCAGCGCCACCATGGCCGCCATCGGCCCGGTCGCCGTCTCGTCCCTGGCGGAGGCCGGAGTACCGGCCGCCACCGCCTGCGTCGCCGTCCTGATCTTCGCCTCCACCGAGGGTGCCTCGCCGCCCTCGGGAGCCCCGATCTACGTGGCCAGCGGCATCGCCGGTGTCAACCCGGCCCGCACCTTCGCTCCCCTCGTCGGCTACTACTGTCTGCCGATCCTGCTGATCGGCGCCGCGGTGGCCACCGGCGTACTGCCCGTCTGATCCCCCTTCGCACCAGCCATACGAGGTCGTGCCATGCCCACCCACCTGATCAAAATCCTCTTCCGCCTCGGCGTCCTCGGCTTCCTGCTCGGCGGCCTCTGCATCGTCACGGGCCAGACGCTGGGAGTGGTTCTCGGCGACGCCTCCTGGGTGAGCGATGTCGCCGCCACCGCCGGGCCCCCGACGTTCATCACCGCCGCTATCACCGGCCTGCTCGCCTACGTCCTGTCGTACGCCCGCCCCGGGGACCCGGAACCGGTCGCGGAGTCCACGCCCGTGGCGCGGCCCGCGGAAACCGCGGCGCAGCCGGAATAGGACGACGTCCCGCTCTGGGTGGATCTTGTGCGCACCACGCCGCTGCTCGCATGCTGATAACACTTATCAGGAAATTCCGCAGCCGAGCAGACCACCCAGGAGCCACCCCATGGCCACCCCCGCCTCTCCGATGCGCTCGGTCGACCGAGCCTTCGACGTGCTGTCCGTCCTGGAGGACGCCCGCCACCCGCTGCGTCTGAGCGAGATCGCGCGCCGCTCCGAGCTCCACGTGGCCACCGCCCAGCGCATCCTGAACGTCCTCGTCGACCGCGGTTACGCCGTCAAGGAGGAGCCCGGCTATGTCGCGGGACCGGCGTCCGTGGCCACCGCCCACGCCTTCCTGGTCAACAACCGGCTCAGCCAGGTCGCCCTGCCCGTACTCCAGGAACTGGCCGCCACCACCGGCATGACGTCCACCCTGTACGTACGCGTCGGCCTCACAAGGGTGCCGATCGCCCGCGTCGAGGGCCTCAATCCGCTCCGTTACCAACTGCCCATCGGCGAGAAGCTCCCCCTGCACCTGGGTGCCGGGAAATCCCTGGCCGCCTGGCTGCCCGAGGAGGAACGCGACGCCTATGTCGACAGCGTCACCCCCTTCACCCGGATCTCCGGCGAACGCGTCAGCGCCGACGACCTGCGCGACGAGCTCCGGCGCGCCAAGGAGGACGGCCACGCCGTCTCCCTGAGCGAACGCGTGCTGGACGTCACCGCCGTCAGCGCCGCCATCCACCGCGGTGAACAGGTCCTCGGCGCGCTCAGCGTCGCCGCCCCCAGCAGTGATCTGCCCACCGCCGACCACCCGCGCGTCGTCACCGAGGTACGCCGGGCGGCCGGTGCCATCGCCGCCCGCTGCCCCTGAACAGCCTGAACGGCTGGAACGCGGCTGGAACGCGGCTTGAACGGCTTGCACAGAAAGCGCCTCTCCCCTTGTCCCACTCCTTGCCGTCCCTCACCTACGACGCGTTGCTGCGGCGCACCGACGCCCCGCCCGGTTCCAGTTGGCACCTCTTCCCCGACCAGCCCGAACGCGGCATGGCCAACTTCGCGGGCCCCGAGCAGGTCCGGCGGGCGGCCCACGAGGTCCGGGACGGCCGTGCCTTCAACCTCGACTACGCCCTCGACGCCTTCGACCCGCCCATGTCCCGGGCCCGCGGCATTCCCCGCCACCGCATCACCGCCAAACACGACCAGGCCCGCGACGACGTGCTGGACGCCTTCTTCCTCCAGGCGAGCACCCAGGTCGACGGCCTGCGCCACCGCCGCGCGTCCGGGCACGGCTTCTACAACGCCGTACCCGATCACGAGATCGCACCGCGAAGCCCGCGCCTCGGCGTGCAGGTGTGGGCCGAGACCCCGCTCGTCGGCCGCGCGCTCCTCCTCGACCTCGACGGCCTCCTCCGCGGCCGCGGCACACCGCTCGACCACGCGGCCGGTCCCGCCCTCGGCCCCGATCTGCTCGACGCGGCGCTCGACGCCCAGGGCTGCCGTGTCGAACCCGGCGATCTGATCCTCGTCCACACCGGCTGGGCCCACTGGTACCTCACCGCCGAACCCGGCGAACGGGCCGCGGTCCGCGACGCGCGGCGCGCCACCGGATTCGTCCAGTCCCGGGACGTCGCCGCCTGGTGCTGGGACCACCGCATCGCGCTGCTGGCCACGGACACCTTCGCCGTCGAGGTCCTGCCCGTGGCTCCCGGGAGCGACTTCCACGAGAGCGCGCCCGAGGACAACGGCATGATGCATCAGGAGCTGATAGCCAAACTCGGCCTTCCCCTGGGCGAGTTGTGGAACCTGGCCGACCTGGCCGCCGACTGCCGGGCCACGGGCCGCTGGACCAGCCTCCTGACCGTCAAGCCCCTGAACCTCACCGGTGGCGTCGGCTCCCCCGCCAACGCCACCGCTCTTCGCTAACCCGGGGAACCTCAGGCCCGTGGCCTGATGCGGTGGGCGATCGCCACGCCGAGGACGGCCAGGGCCGTGGTGAGGGCGAAGGTGGCCGTCAGGGCGGTGGCGGTGGCCGTGTCGTGGGCGTGGGCCAGGGCGATGGCCGCGCCGCCGAGGCCGGTGAGGACGGCGGTGGCCAGGGTCTGGGCGAGTTGCAGCGCGCCGCTGGCCTCGCCCTGCCGGTCGGCGGGGGCCTGCTCCATGGCGTCGGTGGTGGCGGCGTTGAACGCGATGCCCATGCCGACGCCGCCGACCGCCCAGCCGACCACGGCGACCAGGGCCGGGACCGAGTCGATCAGGATTCCGGCGGCGATGACGGCGACACCCGCGGCCAGGATCGCGCAGCCGACGGCGATCGGCAGCGCTCGGGAGCGCCCGCTCCAGCGGTCGTCCGCCCGGCCCTGCCAGGCCGCGCCGAGCACCCAGGCGAGGGCCCCGGCGGACAGGCCGAGACCGGCCTCGGTGGTGCTCAGGCCGCGCAGCTCGGTGAGGCCGAGGGGCAGGAAGGCCTCGCTGCCGAAGTAGGCGCCGCACAGCAGGAAGCGGACCAGCACTCCGGTCGGTACGCCGCGACGGCCGCGCAACGTACCGGTCGGCAGTACGGTGCGCAGGCCCAGCACCGCGGCCACGCTGCCGAGCAGCGCGAGCGGCAGCAGGAGGGCGAGCTTCGTGAACTGGAGGCCGCCGAGCAGCACCGCGGTGCCCGCGCTGACCAGGATTCCGCGCGCCACCGGGCCGCGCCACCAGGCGTCGCGCGACGCGTCGGCGGCGGGCGGGTTCGGGTGTCCGCGGCGTGCCAGCGGGGGCACCGCCATGGCCCAGGCGAGCAGGATCAGCGGCAGGAGGAGGATGAATACGCCGCGCCAGTGGACGTGTTCGGCGATGAGTCCGGCGACGGCCGGTCCGGCGAGCGAGGGGACGGTCCAGGCGCCGGAGACCAGCGCGAACATCCGGGCCCTGAGGTGTTCCGGGTAGTGCAGGCCGATGACGGTGTACGCCAGGGCCATCACGGCGCCGACGCCGAGGCCCTGGACGAAGCGCCCGGCGAGGAAGACCGGCCAGTTCGGCGCGGCCCCGGCCAGGGCGCAGCCCGCCGCGAAGACGACCAGGCCGATGCCGAGCGGCCGGGCCGGGCCGCGGCGGTCGGCGGAGCGTCCGGCGGCGACCGTGCCGATCACGTTGGCGAGCATCAGCGCGGAGAAGCCCCAGCCGTAGGCGTCGAGGCCGCCCAACGCACCGGCGATCTTCGGGAGCACGGTGGCCACGCCCATCGACTCGAAGGCCACCAGGCCGACCGAGAGGACGATTCCCCAGGTCATGGCCGCGTACGGGGCCTGGAAGACGCCCTGCCCCACGGCCCGGCCCGGGGGTTCCGCCGTGGGGTCGGGCGGCGCCGGGGCGTCGGCGGATCCTTCGTCGGCCAGTTCCCGCCGTGGTGACATGGGGACCCCTCCAATTTCGTTACGTTACGGAACGGAACGAAAATGCATGCTACCTATACTGGCCGCCATGGCAAACCCCGGGAACACCCCCGCCCGCGCCGAGGCCCGCACCGAGGCCAGGCCCGAGGCGCGCACCGAGGCCAGGGCGGCAGGGCGGCCACGCGACGCACGGCTCGACACCGCGATCCTGAGCGCCACCCGGGAACTGCTCGCCGAGGTCGGTTACCCCGGCCTCACCCTGGAGGGCGTCGCCGCCCGGGCCGGGACCACCAAACCCGCCATCCGGCGCCGCTGGGCGTCACGGCAACTGCTGGTCATCACGGCCCTCGGCGAGATCATGGGCACCGCCCCCACCCCCGACACGGGGTGCACCCACTGCGACCTGATCCTCGGCATCGAGACCATCGGCCAGGCCTTCGGGGGCACCTTCGGCCGCCGGACGCTGCCCGCGCTGATCGCGGACCTGGCCGGGGACCCCGAACTGGACCGGGTCTTCGCCGACACGATCTTCCACCCCCGGCGCGCCACCACCAGGGCGGCGCTGCTCCGCGGGATCGAACGCGGGGACCTCCGCGCGGACGCCGACCTCGACCTGCTGCTCGACCTGCTGGCCGCCACCACCTACCACCGGGTGCTGTTCGGCCACATGCCGATCGACGACCGGCTGGCCCACGACGTGGTGATGACCGTCCTCGACGGCGCGGCGACACCGCGCTGGCGCGAGCACTACCGGCAGCGCCACGACGGCTGACCAGCGGCGAAGCCCGCGGTTACGGTCACAGCCAGCCGTTGCGGCGGAAGCCCCGGTGCATGGCGAAACAGGCGGTGGCGATGACGACGATCACCAACGGGTAGCCGAAGCGCCAGCGCAGCTCGGGCATGTGGTCGAAGTTCATGCCGTAGACGCCGCACACCATAGTGGGCACGGCGATGATCGCCGCCCAGGCCGTGATCTTGCGCATGTCCTCGTTCTGGGCGACGGTCACCTGGGCGAGATGGGCCTGGAGTATGGAGTTCAGCAGGTCGTCGAAGGCCGCGACCTGGTCGGTGACCCGGGCCAGGTGGTCGGCGACGTCCCGGAAGTACGTCTGGATGTCGGCGTCGACCGCGGGGAGGCGCTGGGCGGAGAGCCGTTCCATCGGGCGGTCCAGGGGCGCCACCGCGCGCTTCAGCTCCAGCAGCTCCCGCTTGAGCTGGTAGATCCGGCCCGGGTCGGCCCGGACCGCGGGCTCGCGGGCGAAGACCTCCGTCTCGACCAGCTCGATGTCGTCCTGCACCGCGTCGGCGACCGCGAGGTAGTCCTCGACCACGTGGTCGGCGATGGCGTGCAGCACCGCGGACGGGCCCTTGGCCAGCTGGTCCGGCTCGGCCTCCAGCTCCTCCCGCAGCGGGCCGAGCGATCCGTGGCGGCCGTGCCGTACGGTGATGACGAAATCGGGACCGGTGAAGGCCATGACCTCGCCGGTGTCCACGACCTCACTCGTCGTGGTCAGCTCGTCGTGATCGACGTACCGGACCGTCTTGAAGACGGTGAACAGCGTGTCGCCGTAGGTCTCCAGCTTCGGCCGCTGATGGGCGTGGACCGCGTCCTCGACCGCCAGCGGGTGGAGCGCGAACAGCTCCGCGATCCCGGAGAGCTCCTGCTCGGTGGGTTCGTGCAGCCCGATCCACACGAAGCCGCGCCCCGCCCGGCGCACCCGCGCGATCGCCTCCTCGACCGGGCAGTCGCCGGGCTGGCGCTTCCCGTCGACGTACGCCACGCAGTTCACCACCGACGTACCGAGCGGCGAGCGGGCCGGGTGGTTGAGATCGACGCGGCGGCGCCGCCGGGCCAGGCGCGCCACTTTCCGGAGGTTGCCGACCATCGACATGGGAACTCCTTCGGCTGAGCTACGGCCGACGCCTACCCCGTCGGGGGATGCGCACCGACTGCGCCCACAGCGTACGACCCGGCTCCTTTTTCACCCCGGCCCCGCCGATGAGTTTGTGCGGTGACCGCGGTCCGAGAGGAGGAAGGGTCATCCGCACCACTCGTGGAGGGGCATCATGAGGAAGATCATTGCCAGCCTGTTCATCTCGCTCGACGGGGTCGTGGAAGCCCCCGACCAGTGGCACTTCCCCTACTTCAACGACGAGATGGGCGCCGCCGTCGACGCGACCTTCAGCGTGACCGACACGCTCCTCCTGGGCCGCAAGACCTACGACAGCTTCGCCGGGGCATGGCCGGAGCGGGAGGCGGCCGGGGGTGAGGACGCCGACTTCGCGAAGAAGCTCGGCGATGCCCGCAAGATCGTCGTGTCGCGCCAGGAGCTCACGTTCACCTGGCGGAACACCGAGCAGCTCAAGGGCGACGTGGTCGACGCCGTCACCGCGCTGAAGGAAGAACCGGGCAAGGACATCGCGATGAGCGGCTCCGTGTCGGTCGTACGGCAGCTGCTGGCGCACGGGCTGCTGGACGAGCTGCACCTGCTGGTGCACCCGATCGCCGTGCGCAAGGGCATGCGGCTGTTCGACGAGGGCGAGACCACGATTCCGCTGCGGCTGCTGTCCTCCAAGACCTTCAGCACCGGCGTGCTGCACCTGGTCTACGCCCTGGCCGAGGCGCCCGGCGACGCCACGTACGACGACGCCAAGGCGCACCTGCCGCAGGGCGACGCGTAGCAGCCGGCAGCGGTCCATGCCATGGATCCGGCCTCGGATGGCCCGGATTCGGCCGCATGTGTCCCTGGTCCGTGTGGACCGTGCCCCTGCCCGGTGACGCTTCACCCGAGACGGCATCAACCGGGCAAGGGGGGAACGACCGTATGGGCAAGCAGGTGAAGTGCGGATCGACCAAGACGGCGACCGGGAGGCCGTGCCAGAACCCCGCGATGGTCGGCTACTCCCGCTGCCAGCTGCACCGGGGTGACTGGAGCAAGCCGCAGAAGAGGAAGGGCAAGCGGAGGAGCTGACCGAGGACCGTGGACCCCTCGTTACGCGGGGGCGGCGCGCCTGGTGCAGGTGAAGGGCTCGTCGAGCCAGTAGGTGTTGTGCTGCTCGTCGTAGACGATCGGGTACTCGGTGTCCGGGTCGCAGAGTTCGTCGATCTGGGATCGATCGGCGGAGCTGATGGTGAACCAGTACGTGTTGGTGTCCCAGGCAACCCGCTCGCACCGGTGGAAGAACCCCTTCACGCCGGGGCCGAACACATCGCTGCGGAAATCGGCGGCCAGCTTCTTGTTGAGGTTGATGTTCTCGCAGTCGGCCTTCATGCCCTCGACGTCGACGGTCCGCGCCGCCTCGGTCGTATAGCCCGTGGCGGTATGGGTGCCCCACGCCGTCCAGGTCCGCTTCGGCAGGGCGATCTGTTCGGCGACCTCGGCGAGGAAGGGGCTGCGGGGGGCGGGGTTCCCGGGTGGCGACGTGGCACCGACCTCCGTGACGCCTCCGACGACCGCGATGGCCAGCGCCGCGAGCAGCAGGAGGGCGGCCCGGATCGCGTTCCGGATCGCGTTCCGGATCGAGGACGACGTGGTCTGGCGCGCTCCATTCCGGTGCGGCCCGGCGGACCGACGGGCGTCTGACGACCGGATCGCACGCTAACCGCTCGGGCGGGGGAACCACGGGATCGACAGGGCGGGCCGGAGCTCTTCTCCCGCACGATCGACCGGACAGCCGCAACGTCCGCGCACCGCTCGCTAATCTGCGCGGGTGACCATCGAGCTGACCGTCCTGTCGACGGTTTCGTATCGCGGGGAGGAAATCACCGCCCCGCGGCTCCGGGGGCTGCTCGCGCTGCTCGCCTCCGACCTGCGCACCGGGTGCAGCACCGGGCGGCTGGTCGACGGGTTGTGGCCGGACGGGCAGCCGGAGAACCCCGTCAAGGCGGTGCAGATCCTGGTCTCACGGCTGCGGTCGCGGCTCGGGGCCGAGGTAGTGGTGAGCACGCCCAGCGGGTATCGGCTGGGGCTCGGTGAGGAGCGCGTGGACGCCTCGGCCGTTCTGCTGCACGCCGCCGCCTGCGCGGAGAAGGCGCGGGCCGGGGACCATGCCGGGGCGCTCGCCGAGGCGGAGGAAGGGCTCGCCCTCTGGGACGGCGGCGGCGACGGCGGAAGGGACGCGGACGCGGTGCTCGGCGATCCCGTCGCGGCGCTACGGGCCGAGCGGGCGGCGGCGCACCGGGCACTGGTACGGGGCCGGGCGCTGGGTCTGGCCCGGACCGGCGACCGGGAGGCGGCGGCCGGGCCGTTGGCGGAGCTGGTGCGGGAGTTCCCGAGGGACGAGGAGCTGTGGCTCGAGCTGGTGCGTTGCGAGGCGGCGACCGCGGGCACGGCCGCGGCCCTGGCCACGTACGAGCGCTACCGGCGGCGGCTGCGCGACGAGCTGGGCGCCGACCCGGGGCCGGGACTGCGGGCCCTGCACGAGGAGTTGTTGCGGGGCGAGGCGCCCGTGGTGCGGCGCGGGGTGCCGCACGAGCCGAACGCGCTGCTCGGCCGGGACGGGGACATCGCGGCCGTGGCGGGCTTGCTGCGTTCCTCGCGCGTCACGTCGATCGTCGGGCCCGGCGGCCTCGGCAAGACCCGGCTGGCGGCCGCGGTGGCGCGGGCGGCCGAGCAGCGGGTGGTGCATCTGGTGCCGCTGGCGGGCGTGACGAGGGACGAGGACGTGGCGGGCGAGATCGCCTCCGCGGTGGGTGCCTCCGCGGTGGGTGTTTCCGCAGTGGGTGCCTCCGCGGTGGGGGGCGGGTTCGCACCCGGGGCGGGGGGCGCGGGCGGCGCGCCCTCGGCCGAGGTGCTGGGCGGGCTCGTCGCGGCGCTCGGGGCGGGCCCGGTGCTGCTGGTGCTCGACAACTGCGAGCAGGTGGTGGGCGGAGTCGCCGAGGTGGTGCGGGCGCTGGTGGCGGTGACCCGGGAGCTGCGGGTGCTCACCACGAGCCGTACGCCGCTGGGTATCGCCGCCGAATCGGTCTATCTGCTGCCGGAGTTGGACCCCTCGACGACGGTCGAGCTGTTCGAGCAGCGGGCCAGGGCCGCGCGGCCGGACGTCGGGCTGCCCGCCGAGGTCGTCGCCGCGCTGTGCCGCCGTCTCGACGGGCTGCCGCTCGCCGTGGAGCTGGCCGCGGCGCGGGTGCGGGTGTTGTCGGTGGCGGAGATCGCCCGGCGGCTGGAGGACCGGTTCGCGCTGCTGCGGGGCGGGACGCGGGACGCGCCGCAGCGGCACCGCACGCTGCACGCGGTGGTCGACTGGAGCTGGAATCTGCTCGCACCGGACGGGCAGGCGGCCCTGCGGGCGCTGTCCGTGTTCCCGGGCGGTTTCACGGCCGACGCGGCGGAGCACCTCGTCGGGCACGACGCGCTGGAGATCCTGGAGGATCTCGTCGGGCAGTCGCTGCTGAAGGTGACGGACACCCCGGCGGGCGCCCGGTTCCGGATGCTGGAGACCGTACGGGAGTTCAGCGCGGCGCACCGCACAGCGGCGGGCGAGGACGAGCAGGTCACGGGGCGTTTCCTCGGCTGGGCCCGGTACTTCGGTACGACGTACCACGACGCGCCCTTCGGCCCGGACGCCATCGCCGCCTGGCAACGGACACGGGCCGAGCAGGACAACCTGGTGCGGGCGCTGCGCATCGGGCTGGACGCGCGCCACATGCCGACGGTCGTGGCGACCGCGGCCGCCCTGGGCACGCTGTGGGCCACCGAGGCCCACTACACCCGGCTGTTCGCGCTGGCCGAGGACACCGGCCCGCTGCTGTCCCGCTACCGGCCGGAGCCCGACGGCGTCGAGCCGGTCCGCACCCTCGCGACCCTGGTCGCGGTCAACGCCTTCCTCGGCGGGGGCACGAGCGCGCCACGCTTCCTCGCCGTACTGCGCCGACTGCCCCCGGGCGCGCCCGAGACCCTGATCGGCGCGCTGGCCACGGTGCTCAGCCGAATACCGGAGGTGCTGGGTCCGGACCGTACGGCCCTGGAGCGGCTGTGCGCGAGCGACGAGCCACTGGTGGCGGGGGTCGCGGAGGGGGTGGCGGGCTACCTGTGGGAGAGCGAGAACGAGCCGGAGCGGGCCATGGCCGCCGCCCGGCGGATGCTCGCCGCGTTCGAGGGACGGCGCGTGCCGTGGCTGTCCGTCATGGGGCATTCCCGGCTGAGCGAGCTGTGCCTGCACGCCGAACGGGGCGCGGAGGCGCTGGTCCACATGGCTGAGGCCATGCGGATCATGGACGAACTGGGCGACTGGAACGACATGATGGGCCTGCGCTGGGGCATGGTGCTGGCCAACCTCCAGACCGGCGACCTCGACGCGGCCGAACACTGGCTGGAACAGGCGGTGCTGCACCGGCCGGAAGAGGCCGTCGACCTGCTCACCCCCGACCTCGGGGCACGCGCGGAGATCGCGCTCGCGCGGGGCGAGACGGAGCGGGGGCTGGCGTTGTGGCGGCGGGCCACGAGCACCCTGGAGACCGACGGCGATCCGCTGCTGGAGCCGTGGCCACTGGAGATCCAGGCCGTCTCGATCGCGGCCCACGCCCAGCACGGCCGCCTCGACCTGGTGTCCGGGTCCGCGGCGACGCTCGCGGAACGGATCGTGACGCTGCTCGACCGGGGCGTGGCGGTGGACATCCCGGTCTGCGGCGTGGTGCTGCTGGCCCTGGGCTACGCCGACCTCGCGGCGGGCCGGCCCGGTACGGGCGTGCGGCTGATCGCGCTGGCCGAGCGTTTCCGGTGCCTACGGAGTTTCCAGCCGACGACGGCGTCACCCCGTTCGCGACACGCGGCGCAGACGGCCGACAGGGCGGCGTACGACGACGCGATGTCGACGTACGCCGCCCTGGGCCGGGACGACCTCCCGGGCGCGGCGGTCGCGCTGCTGAGGCAGCGCGCCTGAGGGGGGTGCGCCGGGGGCCGGGGGGCCGGTGGCTCCCTGTAACCGGGGCGCCTGAGCCGGAGGCTGGGAACCGGTGGCGGGGCCGGTGCCCCGGGGGCCGCAGGCCGGTGTCCTCCTGTGGCGGGGCCGGTGCCGCAGGCCGGTGACTCCTGTGGCGGCGGGCCGGTGGCCGGGGCGGGCCCCAAGCCCCGGTAGACGGGCGCCGGGACCCGTGGCCAGTAGCCGGTGGCCCGGGGTCACAGGCGGACCGGCAGGCGCAGGAGGTGGAAGCCGTCGCCCGGCCAGTGGCCGAACTCCAGCTCGGCGCGGGACACGGCGAGGCGGAGGTCGTCGCGGCGGACGAAGAGGCGGTCGAGGACGACGCTCGTGACGAGGCGGCCGAGCGCGGCGCCGATGCAGTAGTGGGCGCCGTGGCCGAAGGCGAGGTGGCCGTCGCCGCGGCCGAACTCCCTGCCGACGTCGAGCTGTCCGGCGCCGTCGCCGAACTCCTCCGGGTCGTGGTCGGCGGCGAGCAGGGCGACCGTCACCGACTCGCCCCGGCGCAGCGCGGTACCGGCGAAGTCGAAGTCCTCGGTGGCGTAGAGGGTGGCGCCGATGCGGACGATGGAGACGTACCGGAGGAGTTCGGGGACGGCGCGCGGGAGGAGTTCGGGGTCGGCGTGCAGCCGGGCGGCCTGCTCGGGGTGGTCGAGCAGGGCGAGGGCGGCGTGGGCCAGGAAGAGCGCGGGCGGGGTGATGCCGGTGTTGATGAGCAGGAAGACGATGCCGATCAGCTCGTCCTCGGTGAGCACGTCCCCGTCGAGGAGGGCGGAGATCAGGTCTTCGGTGGGTTCGGCCCGGCGGCGGGCGATCAGCTCCTTGGCGTATTCGACCAGCGCCACGAGCGCCTCCCCGGCCCGGCTGCCGTCGCCGAAGGCGAAGTCCCGCATCCAGGAGCAGACCTGGTCGCGGTCGCGCTCCTCGACGCCGATCAGTTCGCAGATGACCTGGGTGGCCAGGGGGTAGGCGAAGGCGCCGAGGAGGTCCGTACCGCCGTTCCCCTCGGCCTCGGCGACCAGGGCGTCCGCGGTCCGCTCGACGAAGGTACGCAGTGCCGCGATGCGGCGGGCGGTGAACGCGCGGGTCAGCGGGGCGCGGCGGTGGGCGTGCTCCTCGCCGTCGAAGAGGGCGAGGTGTCCGGCGAAGTACTTCACGTACTCGGCGGGGAGCCCGGCGGAGGCCGCCTCCAGCAACTCGTCCTGCGCGTCGGAGGCTTGGGCCTCGTCGGCGTCGCCCGGGATCCGGGTGCGGTCGCGGATCAGCCGCGGCTCGGTGAGGGCGGCCTTGACGTCGGCGTACCGGGTGACCAGCCGGACGGGGGTGGTGAGGCCGGGGAGGACGACCTGCGGGAGTTCGTCGCGGGTACGGAGGTCGGCGTAGCCGCGTGCGGGGTCCTCGACCTGCTCGGGGGTGAGGTGGACGGCGTTCTCGGACATGGCGGTCTCGCTTCCTTGTGGAGTGGGAGGGGTTCAGCGGGGGTCGCGGGCGAAGCGGCGCTGCGACCAGACGTAGCCGAGCAGGGTGATGGCGAGGCACCAGGCGACGGACAGCCAGCCGTTGTGACCGATCTCCGTGCCGGTGAGGAGCCCGCGCAGGGTCTCGACCACGGTGGTGAAGGGCTGGTACTCGGCGAACCACCGGATCCAGCCGGGCATCGCGTCGACCGGCACGAACGCGCTGCTGATGAAGGGCAGCAGGAACGACAGCGGCAGTACGGCGTTGCTGGCGGCCTCGGGCGTCGGGCTGGCGAGGCCCATGCCGACCGCGAGCCAGGTGAGCGCGCAGCAGGCCAGGGCGAGGACTCCGGCGGCGGCGAGCCATTCGACGGCTCCGGCGTCGGAACGGAACCCGATGGCGAGCGCGACCCCGGTCACCACCGCCAGGCTGATCATGGTCTGGACGACGCTGCCGACGACATGGCCGACGAGGACCGAGGAGCGGGAGATGGCCATGGTGCGGAAGCGGGCCACGATGCCCTCGGCCATGTCGGTGCACACGGCGACGGCGGTCGGCACCGTTCCGGAGCCGACGGTCATCAGCAGGATGCCGGGGACGACGTAGGCGATGTACGCGGAACGGTCACCTCCGCCGCCGAGGCCGGTGCTGAGCGCCGTGCCGAAGACGTACACGAAGAGCAGGAGCATGATCACCGGCATCCCGGTGACGCCGATGGTCATGGAGGGGTAGCGGCGGGCGTGCAGCAGATTGCGCCGCAGCATGGTCATCGAGTCGCGCAGCGGGTGCGGGGCGGGAGAACGGTCGCTCATCGGGCTTCCACCTTGTCGTTTCCGGGGCGGCCGGTGACCGCGAAGAAGACGTCGTCCAGGTCGGGGGTGTGCACGGTCAGGCCCTCGGACGTCACGGCGGCCCGGTCGAGGCCGTCGAGCAGCGAGCGCAGCGCGTGGACGCTGCCGTCGTTCGGCACCCGGAGGGACAGGCCCTCCTCGTCGGCCGCGGCGCCGTCACCGAGGGCCCGGTACGCGGCGGCGAGGGCGGCCGGATCGGCGAACGTGAGGCGGACATGGCCGCCGGGCACCAGCCGCTTCAGCTCCTCGGGGGTTCCCTGGGCGGCCAGTCGGCCCCGGCTGAGGACGGCGACGCGGTCGGCGAGCTGATCCGCCTCCTCCAGGTACTGGGTGGTGAGGAAGACCGTCACCCCGCCCGCGACGAGATCGCGGATGATCTCCCACATGGTGTGGCGGCTGCGCGGGTCGAGGCCGGTGGTCGGCTCGTCGAGGAAGATCACGCGCGGCGAGCCGACCAGGGTCATCGCGATGTCGAGGCGGCGCCGCATCCCGCCGGAGTAGGTGGAGGCGGGCTTCTTGGCCGCCTCCACGAGGTCGAAGCGGTCGAGGAGTTCGGCGGTGATCCGCTTCCCCTCCCGGCGGCCCAGGTGGTGGAGATCCGCCATGAGGGCCATGTTCTCCTCGCCGGTGATCATGTTGTCGACGGCGGAGAACTGCCCGGTGACGCCGATCGCGGCACGCACGGCCTGCGGGGCGGCGGCCAGGTCGTGCCCGGCCACGCTCGCCCGGCCGCCGTCGGCGGTGATCAGGGTGGAGAGGATCTGGACGGTGGTGGTCTTCCCGGCGCCGTTCGGGCCGAGGAGGGAGAAGACCGTCCCCCGCGGCACGTGGAGGTCGATCCCGTCGAGGACGACCTTGTCGCCGTATGCCTTGCGCAGTCCTTCGGCGGCGATGGCCGGTGTGGCCGACGCGGCCGCCGCGCCCGTCGTTCCGTCTCGTGAGGTCATGCCCCAGAGACTGCGGGTGCTCGGCTTCAGCGCGGCTTCAGTCCGGTTGCGGCGTCCGTCCCGCCGGTTTCAGCGCCTGCCCCGTGCCGCAACCGCTCTGCCCCGCCTGTGCGTTCGCCATGAATGCCGCCGAAATTGTTGACGATATTGCGGACGATCCATACGTTCACCAAGCGACGGGGACCACGGACGAACCGGCAGGAGATGTCAGTGAAGCGCAGGACCATGGTCATGGGACTCGCCGCGGCCACCGCGGCGGCGTCGACGGCGGGGGTCGGCGTCGCCGCCGCCCGCTCGCGGAAGCCCTCGGACGCGCTGGTCTTCGACAAGGACGCCTACACGGTCCTGACGACGACCGTCGCCACGGACGACGGCGACAAGGCCGTGACGTACCACTTCTACAAGGCCATCACGTACGTCACGAACCCGGTGGACGCGAAGTACCAGTGCCTCAACGTCAGCGTGCCCGTCGAGATCGACGGCACGGCGGTCGACGCCACCCGCGCGCCGATCCTCTTCGCCAACTCGGTGGGCGGCTACATGCCGTCGTCCGTGGCGGACGCCACCGGGGTCGGCGGTTCCCCGATGACCCCGCCCGGCGGGGGCGGCGGCGGTGGCGGTGGCGGCAGTGGCGGCGGGCAGGCGGCCATGGTCAGCAACGCCAAGCTGGCCGTCGCCGCCGGTTACGTCGTCGTGGAGCCGGGCGCCCGCGGCCGGACCCTCGTCGACGCGGACGGCACGTACTACGGCACGGCGCCGACCGCCATCGTGGACCTCAAGGCCGCGGTGCGGTACGTACGCTTCAACGAGGGCCGCATACCGGGGAACACCGACCGGATCGTCTCCTCCGGAACCAGCGCCGGAGGCGCCCTGTCCGCCCTGCTCGGAGCGTCCGGGGACAGCCCCCTGTACGAGGCCGACCTCAGGGAACTGGGCGCGGCCCCCGCCGGCGACGCCATCTTCGCGGGCGGCGCCTGGTGCCCCATCGCCGACCTGGAACACGCCGACATGGCGTACGAATGGAACTGGGGCGGCAACAAGCTGAGTTCCGGCGACACCGTCGACCAGACCATCTCCAAGGAGCTGCGCTCCGCCTTCGCCGAATACCAGGCCGCCCTGAAACTGCGGGGCAAGCACGGCTTCGGCCCCCTCACGGCCCGCACCTACGACGACTACCTCGTCACGACCTACCTCGAACCGGCGGCCACCACCTACCTCAAGTCCCTCCCGGCAGCCGACCGTTCGGGCTACCTGGCCAAGAACCCGTGGCTCACCTGGTCCGGCGACCGGGCCGCCTTCGCGTGGAGCGACTTCCTCACCCACGTAGGGGCCCGCAAGAAGAACACCCCCGCCTTCGACCCCTTCGACCTCTCCGCACCGGAGAACAACCTGTTCGGCACGGGAGCCACCAAGGCCCGCCACTTCACCCTGTACAGCCTCCGCCACGCCACCGGCAACGACAGCGCACGCCTCGACGGCGACCTGCCCCGCAAACTCGACCTGATGAACCCCATGTTCTTCATCGGGCAGCGGAACCCCGGCCGGGCGAAGCACTGGTGGATCCGCGTCGGCACCAAGGACACCGACACCTCGCTCACCGTCGTCGGCAACCTCGCCGCGGGCCTGGAGAACCTGGGCGACGACGTCAACGCCCTGATGTACTGGGACGCCGGCCACGGCGCCAACGAGGACGCGGCGGACTTCATGACGTGGATCGGCCGCGTGACGGGCCACTCCAGGTGAGCCGACGGCCCGCCGTTGGCGTCAGCGGTGCGGCGGGCCGAACAGCGGGGTCCAGGGGCGGATGGCCGTGATGTCGACGCCGGGGGTGCGGTAGTACGGATCGGCGGCGAGGATACGGTCCAGGTCCTCCCGCTCGACGTCGAAGATCAGCAGGGCGCCCGTGTCGTCCGCCCAGGGGCCCGCCGCGACGAGACGGCCGTCCGCGGAGAGGTCGCCGAGGAGGGCGCGGTGGGCCGGGCGGGCGGCGAGGCGTTCCGGCGTGGGCATGAAGGCCAGTTCCACGATCAGCATGCGGCGAAGGTAGGCGGGTGAGGATGGGCGGGTCTGTATCGGCCGATACACCGGCCGCGGGCTGGCGGCTGCTGGGCGAGGTACCGCTGCTCGCCGGGCTGCCGGAGGAGCGGCTGCGCGCGCTGTGGGCCGCTTCGGCGCAGCGCACCTGCCCGGCCGGGCAGGTGCTGGCCGCCGCGGGCGAACCGGCCGGGTACCTCCCGTTGCTCCTGCGGGGCTCGGTGGCCGCCACCGGCACGACGGCCTCCGGGCGGGTCGTCCGGTTCGGCCAGTGGTCCGGTCCGTGCGCCCTCGACAAGATCGCGGTGATCGACGGCCGGGGGCACACCGCGACATTCACCGCACTCACCCCGTGCACCGTGCGCAGGCTGCGCCGGGACCGCTTTCTGGCGCTGGTCGAGGACCCCGCTCCGGACGCGGCCCCGGTACGGGGTCACGTCCTGCGCGTCCTGGCCGGGCAGGCGCGGCGGCAGCAGGAACGGTTCATGGCCACCGCCACCGGGTCCGCCGAGGCGCGGCTGGCGGCCTGGCTGCTGGAGGAGGCCGCGACGGCCGCCGGGGGCCGGGTCCCGCTGCCGGGCACCCAAGCGGAGCTGGGCCACCTGCTGGGCGTCACCCGGGTCACGGTCAACCGTGCCCTCGCCCGGCTGCGCCGCGACGGCCTGATCGAGGTGGGTCCGCGGTCGGTGACGGTGCTCGCCCCGGAGCTGCTGGGGCGGCGCGCCGCGGGCTGATCCGCCGGGGGCGGGGCCTCAGGTGCGGCGTGCGGCACGTAGGTGGGCGGCGGCCGAGCTGGGACGGTACGGGGCGGTGCCCGCGTACGTGGCGCGGTAGCCGTGGTGGCGCAGGTCGTCGTAGCGGGCCCGCGAACCGGTGCGGAGCGTGGCGTCGCACCGCGCCCGGCCCCGGGCGTTCGTCACCGCGGCACACAGCTTGCGGGCGCCGGTGTTGTCGGTGAACCGGACCGTCTGCCCGGGCAGCGGGTCACCGTCGGCGGTGGTCAGCGTTGCGGACAGCCCCTTGACCCGCAGCGACGCGGGCGACGTGTGCCGTTCCACGGTGGCCGCGCTCGCCTCGAGGCGGGTGGACACGGGGTGGGACGGCGGGATGGCCAGCCCGACCGGGCTGCTCAGCCCGGCGATGGGCACGGTGGTCTGGCCGCTGCCGTCCGCGGGGACCTCCACCACCCGGTCGTTGCCGAAGTCGGCGACGAACAGGTTGCCGTACGCGTCGACCGCCAGCCCCTGCGGGGTGTTCAGCCCGGTCGCGGGGACGGTCGTCTGCGGGCCGCCGCCCCGGGGCAGCTTCACCACGCGGTCGTTGCCCGAGTCGGCGACGTACAGGTTCCCGGCGTGGTCGAACGCGAGCCCCGTGGGCTCGGAGAGCCCCGCCGTGGGCACGGTGAGCTGCGGCCCGCCGTCCACGGGCACCACCACGACGCGGTCGTTGACGAAGTCGGCGATGTAGAGGTTGTCGTGCGCGTCGAGCGCCAGGCCGTCCGGATGGACCAGGCCGGTGGTGGGAACGGTGGTCTGGCCGCCGCTGCCGTTGGTGGCCACCTCCACCACCCGGTCGTTGAAGCTGTCGGCGACGTACAGGTCGTCGTCACCTTCATCGTCACCGTCCTCGCCTTCGGTGGCCAGCCCGATCGGGCGGGACAGCCCGGTGGTGGGGAGCGTGCTCTGACCGCTGCCGTCCGCGGGGACCGTCACCACCCGGTTATTGCCGGTGTCGGAGACGTAGAGGTTGCCGTCGGTGTCGACGGCGAGGCCGGTGGGGCGGGTGAGGCCGATGGTGGGCACGGTGCTCTGGCCGCTGCCGTCGGTGGCGACCTTCAGCACGGTGTTGTCGGTGTACTCCGAGACGTACAGCTGCGCGACCCGCGGCGCGGCGGCCGCGGGGGCGAGGCCGGAGACGAGCCCGTACGCACACAGCGTCAGGATTCCCGCCAGCGCGGTCAGTCGGTGCCGTACGGAGAAGCGGCCCATTCCACACCCACCTGTGATTTCCGGACGATCGGCCCATTGCCGTGACCCCGACCTTAGGAACCCACCCCCGGCCGCCGTCCGCACCACGCCACCGGGCCGCCCGGAATCCACCCGGGCGGCTGTCGGCGGAACGGCGGTATCCGAGTGGCGCTGTCGGAACGCTCGTGCCGGGAGCCGCGCGGGTGCCGGGCGCTACACGGCCAGCGCCTCGGCGACGGCCGCGCCGGTTTCGCGGGCCGTCAGGTACGGGCGGACGTCGTGGGCCTGGGGGCCGTTGTGGACGAGGAGGTCGGTGATGCGGGGACCGAAGGCCGGGGCGAGGGTCTTGGTGAGGGCCACGGCGTCGGCGCGGTCGGCGATGTTGGTCCAGCGGGCGACGGGGGCGGGCCAGCGGGGGTGCGGGGCGGGTGGGGGCAGGAGGCGGTCGAGGACCAGACGGGGGATGGCGAGCGGCGACCCGAGGGTGATGAGGTGCAGGTCGGGCCACTCGGGGTGCGCACAGAGGGTTTCGTAGGCGACGACGGTGCCCAGGGAGTGGGCGACGATGACCTCGGTGTCGGCCGTCACAGTGCGGGCGAGGCGGTCCTGGACGCGGGCGCGGAGGTCGGGTTCGGTGAAGTAGCGGCGCACCTGCCGGGCGCTGGCGATCATGAGGCGTTCGCTGAGCCCGGCGAAGAAGGCCGAGTGGCTCAGGGCGTTCAGGGCGCGCTGCACGGCGTACGGGGTGCGCAGGCGGGTGGTCGCCTCGGGTCCGGTGACCTGGGGTTCGTGCTGGGCGGCGGCGTGCCACCAGCCGAGCAGGAGGTCGGTTTCCAGGCCCTCCTCGACGTCGGACGCGTCGAGGTCGGGGACGCCGAGGCCGCGGTGGCCCGCGGGGCGGAAGAGGTCGCCGTAGAAGGCCATGGACACCTCGTGCCGCTCCGGGCGGGGGCCGGAGGCGAGGGCGAGGCCGTCGCACAGGGCCGGGTACCAGTCGGCGAGAAGCGTCTCGGCGCCCTTCACCTGCTGGGCGATGCCGTGGACGAGTACGACGCGGGTCATCGGGCGCGGCTCCCCTCGCGGGCGGAGTCGTGAAGGGGAGTCATCGGGGGTCGGGCTCCTCGGTGCCGGGGGCGTTGAGGCCGAGGACGACGGCGCCCATGTGGGTGGCGACGCACAGCTGCCCGCCGCCGACGGCCACGTCCCGGATGCTGCTGCCGATGTCGATCTCGGCCGTCCAGGACGCGGACCGCAGGTCCCAGACGCGGACCAGGCCGAAGCCGTCGGCGGCGACCAGGATCGGCACGCCGTCGATGTCGGCGGCCTCGACCGCCAGGACCCCGGAGGGGAAGGGCTCCAGGTCGATGCCGAGGTCGGAGTGGTCGGCCAGGTCCCAGAAGCGGAGTTGGCCGTCGCCCGTGCCCACGGCCAGGACGTCCCGGCCCAGGTGGTGGGCGAAATCGACGCTGAGCGCGCCCATGGTGTGGCCGGTGAGCGGTTCCGCGAAGGGTTTGCCGGTCCGCGGGTTCCACAGCCAGACGCTGCCGTCGACCGAGGAGCTGGCGATCACTTCCCGGTCGCCGGCCCGGCCCGCCCGCAGGGCCATGACGTCCGCGGTGTGACCGGCCATCGGCGGATGGACGGGGGCCTGGGTGCGCAGGTCCCAGATGTTCAGGGTGTGATCCTTCGCGGCCGACACCACCAGGGCCCGGCCGTCGAGGGCGTACGGGCACGCCCGCAGAGCGGTGCCGGACCGCCGGACCAGCCGACGGCGCAGTCCCAGGCTCCAGACGTCGGCTCCCGTCCAGCCCCCGCGCACCACGACGGCCTCACCGTCCACCCGGGCGGCGGCCATGCAGTAAATGGTGTGCTCGGCCGACACGAGATGGGCGGCGATCTGCCGTCCGTTGTGCAGGTCGTGGGTGCGCACGGTGCCGTCCAGACCGCCGGTGATCACGGCCGAGCCGCCGGTGTGCGGAATCGCGACGATGTCGGCCGAGATCAGGCTGTGGGTCACCCCGCACAGCGGCTCCCCCACCGGGCGGGTGGCGGTCAGGTCCCACACCCGCACCACGCGGGGGAAGGCGGTGATCGCGACCGTGGTGCCGTCCACCAGTCCGAGCGCCGTGGCCGGGGGGTATTGGGCCATGACCCTGTTCGACCCTTCCATCGGGGTGCCCAGTGCCCTCCCCGTGGCCAGGTCCCAGACCCGCGCCGTGTCGTCGAAGGCCATGGACGCCACCAGGGTCCTGCCGCCGACCTGGGCCAGGCTGCCCGCCGCCACGAAGTCGGTGTGGCCCAGCAGCGGGCGGCCGACCGCGGTGCGGGTGGCGATGTCGTGTACGTACAGGCCGTTGCCCTCGTGCGAGGACAGCACCACCGGGCGGTCCCCGTGGAACGCGACCCCGACGGCCCGCGAGGACCGCGTCAGGTCCTCGACGTCGAAGTGGGCGGACGGTCCGGTGGGCGGGGCCGTGCCCGTGCCGTCGACCCGCCACACATAGGCGTGGTCGAGCGACGTGGCGATGGCGATCTCCATGCCCCCGGTGGTCCCCCGGACCGCCACATACCGTACGCCGCCGATGTGTCCGGCCAGCGGCGGCGTCGCGGGCTCGCCGGAGGGCGCGTACCAGATCCGTACGGTGCCGTCCTCGCCGCCGCTGACCACGACCGGCCGCCCGGCCAGGGTGCCGGTGGCGACGCAGCGCACCACGTTGGTGTGACCGGTCAGCGGCGCGCCCAGGGGTTCGCCGCTGACCGGGTCCCAGAGCCGGACCGTGGTGTCGGAGCCGCCGGTGACCGCGACCGGGCGGCCGTCGATGCGCTCCAGGGCGACGGCCTGCACCTGCCCCCGGTGGCCCTCCATGGGCCGCCCGGCCTGGGTGCGGGTGCGCAGGTCCCACAGCCGGGCGGTGCCGTCCTGGCCTCCGGTGACGGCCAACGGAGTGCCCCGTACGTCGCGGTAGGCCACCGCGCACACCTGGCCCGTGTGCCCCTCGGCGGGCTGATCGGCCGACAGGTCCCAGATGCGGGCGGTGCGGTCGTTGCCGACCGTGACGGCGAGCGGATCGTCGCCGCCGGTGAGGGCGGCGGCGGTGATGTCCTCGACGTGGCCGCGCAGCGAGTGGCCGACCTGGCGCAGGGTGCGCAGATCCCACAGCCGGGTTTCCCACACCCCCGCGGTGAGCGCCACGGTGCGGCCGTCGAACTCGCCGATGACGGCGGAGGCGACGCCGCTGCGGCTGAAGTAGCGGTGGGCGGTGACGGGTTCGCCGAGCTGGCGGCGTTCGGCCAGGTCCCACAGGCTGAGCATGCCGGACTTGTCGCCGACGAGGGCCACCGTACGGTCCTCCAGCCGCCCCAGGCATACGGCGGTGACCGCCTCGGCGGGGCCGATCAGGGGGCTGCCGTCGATCCGGGCGTCGCCGCCGTCGAGAACATCGCTCAGGTCCCAGACCTGGACGGTCTTGTCCTCGCCGCCGGTGACCGCGACCGGGCGGCCGTCGAGTTCGCCGAGCGCCGCGTCCAGGACGGTGCGCTTGTGGACGGCCAGGTCGCAGCCGAGCTGGCGGCGCCCGGCCAGGTCCCAGATCCGGGCCGTGCCGTCCTGGCTGGCCGTCAGCACCACGGGCCTGTCATCGATGGCGCCGATCTCCATGGCCTCGATGCGGTTGGTGTGCCCGGTCAGCGGCTGCCCGTACTCCTGGCCCGCCGACAGGTCCCACACCCGGACGGTGCCGTCGACGCCGCCGGTGAGCGCGACCGTGTAGTCCCCCAGGTCTCCGATGGCGACCGCGCTGACCGGGACGAACACCGGCAGCGGTTCGCCGATCTGCCGCTGGTTGGTGAGATCCCAGACCCGGGCGGTGCGGTCCTCGCCGCCGGTCACCGCGATGGGCCTGCCGTCGAGGTCCCCGGTGGCGACGCAGCCGACCTGCTTGGTGTGGCCGCTCAGCAGCCGGTGCGCACCCGTGGCCGACCACCACGCCCAGCGGGCCGTCCACGGCAGGGCGACGCCGAGGCGTCCGATGGCGTCGGCGAGGTCGTCCGCCTGGCAGCGGCGGGCGGACAGCTGGAGGTCGGCCGCCCGGCCGCCGAGCGGGCGGTCGGGAGTGAGCCGGTGTGCGACCTGCTCGTACGCGGTGCGTATCCGCCGCGGCCCGTCGCCGTCGATCGAGGCGAACGCCCGCAGCAGCCCGAGCGGTTCCCCGGCCAGCAGGAAACCGGGGTCCCTGATCAGCTCGGTGAGCAGGCCCGCCGCCCCGGCATGGGTGGCCAGGTGCTGGCGTACGTACGGGGGTGCCGCGAACCAGTCGGGCCGCCCGTCCGGCGCCGGAACGACCGACACCAGCGCCTCGACCACGGGCTTCTGGATCTCGGCGGACGGCCGGTCGGCGGTCGCGCGCAGATGCTCGGCCAGCGCCTTGTGGTAGAGCCGGTACACCGAGCGGCGGTCGTCGTCGATGACCTCCGCGACGTACGCCTCGGCGACGTCCAGCAGCCAGGAGACGTCCTCCTCGGTGCAGTCGGTGCCGGACAGCAGCGAGCTGAGCGTCGTCCACACCTGGCCGCGCGGCAGCCCCTTGCCCTCGGAGAAGGCCAGCGGAAGCAGCATCCGGCGCACCCGGGGCTCGTCCGGGCCGAACCGGGCCAGATAGTCGTCGAACGCCTCGCCGACCTCGCTGGGCAGCCGGTCCGCCCAGCCGGGGTGGTCCACGTCGACCGCGGCGCGGTCGGAGCGCAGGGTGCGGGCGGTGGTGCGGGCGTAGAGGTAGACGCCCGCGGCCTTCCTCGCGACGCCCCGGGCGACGGTCTCCGCGAGGGCGGGCCGGTCCCGGTAGGGCGTACGGACCTCCGGCTCCTCCACGGCGAGGAGCACCTTGGCGACGTACCCGGCGACGTCCGCCTCTTCCGCCCGGTAGCCGGGACGGTCCAGGTCGAGGCAGGTGAAGGTGGGGCCGAGCGGCTGCACCAGCTCGTGGCGGGTGCCCACCAGGAGCCGTACGCCCTGGATCTCCGACATGGGCCGCAGCAGTTCGCGGGTGATGCGGCGCGGCTCGCCGTGGCCGCCCGCGTCGGCGGCGGTGTCGGACCCCGCCTCGTCCACGGCGTCCACGACGACCACGACCGGCGGGCCCTGGCGGCCGCGCCGGGTCAGCTCCTGGAGCAGCGCGGCCGTGCCGTCGGCCCGGGTGCCGAGCGCGGTCGCGATGCGCTCGACGACCTCCTCCAGCCGCTTGTGGCGCGCGTGCACCGCGGCCGTGACACAGCCCTCGGGCACCAGCGTCGCCGGATCGACGCCCTCCCGGTCGAACTTCGCCCGGTACGCCGGGTCCGACGGCGCCACGATCCGGCCGAGGACCGCCGACTTGCCGCAGCCGGGGCTTCCGGTGACGACCCGGCCCTTGCCATCGCCGTGTTCGGCGGTCAGCCAGGCGACGAGTTCGGTCAGCACCCGCTCGCGGCCGCTGAAGTACAGGCCCTGCTCGGACTCGAACTCCACACCGCGGGCGCGGGGCCCGAAGTGCTCGGTGAGGTCGCGTTCGGCGACCCGGCGCTGCACTTCGAGGTCGGTGCCGAGGGGCGGCAGCTCCTCGCGGTACCCGGCGTTGGGCAGGAACGGCGCCAGGCCCGTGACCAGCCCGCTGGCCAGCTCGGCGCGCTGGCCCCGGCCGGCGGCGTCGAAGCACTCGTTGACCGCCTTCACCAGCTCGGTGAGGTCCAGGTACTGCTGCCGCTGCCCGGTGCGCTCCGTGGTGATCTCCACGGACGAGCCGAGGGCCGCCACGAACGCGCCGTCCTCGGCGACGTCCTTGCGGCGGGCCGACGCCAGGAACCACAGCCCGGTCGAGGCCGCGCCGCCGCCGTGCCGGTACGCGATCGACTGGAGCGCCAGCCCGGCGGCATCCGCGCTGCCCGCGCCGCCGCCGCAGGTGTCCAGCACGATCAGCAGATGGCGCAGCTCGCCCCGGCACAGGATGCGCACCAGGTCCTCGGTGGCCAGGGCGGTGGTGGCCGGGTCGTCGTCCTGCGAGTCCCAGCACAGCAGATAGTGCCGGTCCCGGTCGTGGACGAGGCCGTGCCCGGCGAAGTACACGACCACCACGTCGTCCGGGGTGAGCCGGGTGTCGGCCGACCAGTGGCGCAGCTTCTGCCGGATCTGCTCGGCGCCGTCGTAGTCGCCGAGCCCCGGCAGGACGGCCTGGTAGCCGAACCCCTCGAAGAGCCCGGTCATCGCGGCGACGTCCCCGGGCACTTGGGGCAGCTGTTCCTCCTCCGGCAGATGGCAGTACCGCCCGCTGCCCAGCGCTACGAAGAATCGCCGCCCCACCTGGAGCCCCACCGCTGCTTCCCCCACTGCCGTGCGTCCCGCCGCGCGTCGCGGGAACCGTAACCGGATGATCGCAACCCGTGTCCGGAAGCGCAACGGGGCGGGTGGTGGGGCTCCTGCGCCCAGCCGACTGTCACGGCCAGTCGACCAGCCCGTTGAAGACCGCGTACGGGACGGCCACCGAGAGCGGGGCCAGGAAGGCGAGGCGGATGCGGCGCGGGATGTTGCGTCGGCGCCGCGGCAGGGCCCAGCCGGCGACCAGCAGGCCCAAGGGCAGGGCGAGACCGCCGAAGTAGACCCTCATGGCGGGGTGGAAGGTGGACTCGCACCGGGCCCGCGCCGCCTCGCCGGGGGCGTCGCAGGCCATCTGGGACAACCCGGCCCCGACGGTGATGTAGAAGCCCACAATGAGGGTGACGAGCGTGGAGAGCAGCGGTGCGATCCACTGCCAGGAGACCCGGTCGTCCGGGCCGCGCTCCCGCTCGGGCGGTGCGGCGCCGCACCGTACGTCGTCGCACCACACGTCGTGACACGGCGCGTTCTCGCACACAGGGCTCTCAGCCATGGGCTCCAGCCAACCCGGAGGCGGGGCGGGGCGCATGAGCCCGGGTACTCAGATGCCCGCCCGGGCCCCGCCACCGCCGGGGACCGCGCCGTGGCTAGTCGATGACCAACCCCTTGGCCTTCAGGACCGGTTCGAGGCCGCAGACCTCGATGACGCTCTTGCCGGAGCGGTAGGCGGCGATGAAGGCGTCCTCGGCCTCGACGCGCTCCTGGCACTTGGCGATGACGTCCGCCAGGTCCTCGTGGCGGACCACCACGACGCCGTCGGCGTCGGCGCGGACCACGTCGCCGGGGCGGATGATCTCGCCGCCGATCAGGACGGGTTCGGCCATCGGGCCGACGGTTTCCTTGACCGTGCCCTTCATGCAGACGCTGTAGGAGAAGACAGGGAAGCCGAGTTCGCGCAGTTCGCGGGTGTCGCGGACACCGGTGTCGGTGACCAGGCCGCCGAGGCCCTTGGCGACGCAGGCGTTGGCCAGGACGTCGCCGAAGGAGCCCGCCTCGGCGTACTCGCCCGCCGAGACGGTGATGACGTCGCCGGGGCGGGCGTGGGCGATGGCGACCTGGAGCATGATGTTGTCGCGGGGCGCGCAGACCACGGGGAAGGCGGGGCCGCACAGGGACATCGCGGGGTCGACCGGCTTGATGGTCGAGTCGAGGGCGCCGAGGCGGCCCTGGGCTTCGTGGATGGTGGCGGCGGAGTAGCCGCTCAGCTGCTTCACCAGGTCAGGATCGGGGCGGGTGAAGGCGGTGTTGACGCGGATCATGCGACTCCTTCAGGAGAGCTCGGCGCGGGCGCGGGCGATGGCCTCGCAGGCCGCGGTGAGGACGTCGTTGGAGGTGGCGAAGGAGATGCGGAAGTAGCCCGGGGAGCCGTACGCGGCGCCGTGGATCACCGCGACCGACTGCGACTCCAGCAGATGGGCGGCGACGTCCTCGTCGGTGCGGACCTCCTGGCCGGAGGGCGTGCGGGTGCCGAGGACGCCGGTGCAGTTGACGAAGGCGTAGAAGCCGCCGTCCGGCGGGGTGCAGGACAGTCCGGGGATGTCGTTGATCAGCTTGACGACGGCGTCGCGGCGGCTGCGGTAGACGGCGACGCT
Organism: Streptomyces botrytidirepellens; assembly: GCF_003721215.1. Lineage (NCBI taxonomy): Bacteria > Bacillati > Actinomycetota > Actinomycetes > Kitasatosporales > Streptomycetaceae > Streptomyces > Streptomyces botrytidirepellens. Next base: position 11,069 of record NZ_RIBZ01000093.1, on the reverse strand, counting down.
GTCGTGGACGAACCCCTGGTCGCCGCCGAGCGCGGCGGTGGCGGCGGCCTGGCTGATGGAGGAGGGGCAGGAGGAGATCTGGGACTGGAGGGTGTTGATGGCCCGGATCAGCTCGGCGTTGCCCGCGCCGTAGCCGATGCGCCAGCCGGTCATCGCGTACGTCTTGGAGACGCCGTTGGTGGAGAAGACGCGGTCGGCCAGGCGTGGCTCGACGGCGGCGAGGCTGTGGACCTGGCCCGTCCCGAAGAAGATCTCGTCGTAGATCTCGTCGGTGAGCACGTGGACGTGCGGGTGGTCGAGCAGCACCCCGGCGAGGGCGCGCAGCTCGTCCGCCGTGTAGACGGCGCCGGTCGGGTTGCCCGGGGAGTTGAGGACGACCCAGCGGGTGCGGTCGGTGAGGGCGGAGGCCAGCCGGTCGGGGGTCAGCTTGAAGCCGTCGGTCTCCGGGCAGGGGACGACCACCGGGGTGCCGTCGTTGGCCAGCACCATGTCCGGGTACGAGACCCAGTACGGGGCCGGGATGACGACCTCGTCGCCCGCGTCCAGCGTGGCCATCAGGGCGAGGAAGATGATCTGCTTCCCGCCGCCGCCCACGGCGATCCGGTCGTCGGGGAAGTCCAGCCCGTGGCGCCGCCGGAGCCGGTCGGCGATGGCGGACCGCAGCTGCGGGGTGCCGTTGACGGGGGTGTATTTGGTGGCGCCCTGGCGGATCGCCTCGATGGCGGCGTCCTTCACATGGCCGGGGGTGTCGAAGTCGGGTTCGCCGACGGTGAGGTCGAGGATGTCCCGGCCCTGGGCCTTCAGTTCGCGGACCCGCTGGGCGGCCGCAGTGCTGGGCGAGGGTTTGATACGGCCGACGCGCTGTGCGGTGCCGCGCTGTGCGGTGCTCATTCAGTCGGCCCTCCGCTCGAAGTTGAGCCCGCCCGGCACCTGGAAGGTGGGCAGGATCTCCACATGGCCGATGTTGACGTGGCGCGGCGAGGAGATCGCGAATTCGATGGCGTCGGCGATGTCCTCCGGCTTGAGCGATTCGTAGCCGTCGTAGAACTGGCGCTGGGCCTCTTCCATGTCGCCGAGCAGCCGTCCGAAGATTTCCGTCTCGACCCGCCCGGGGCAGATTTCGGTGACCCGGATACGGCGGCCGTATCCGTCCACCCGCAGCTGGCGGGAGAGGGTGTGCACGGCCGATTTGGTGGCGTGGTAGATGGTGTTTCCGCCGAAGTTGTAGACACCGGCGATGGAGCTGACGTTGACGATGTGGCCGAGGTCGCGCTCCACCATTCCCGGCATGACCAGCCGCACCAGGTGCAGCACCGCCTGGATGTTGACGGCGATCTGCTCGTCGACCGCGAACTCGTCGGCGGTGAGGATGTTTCCGGTGCGGGACACCCCGGCGTTGTTGACGAGGACGTCGACCTGGAGATCCCGCAGTTCCGCGGTGAGCGCGGCGGTGTCGGTGATGTCGACGGCGTGCGGGATGCAGCCGGTCCGCCGGGCGAGGTCGTCGAGCCGGTCGGCGTTGCGGGCGACGGCGTGCACCTCCAGGCCCTGCTTGGCCAGCCGCTCGACGACCACCGCGCCGATTCCGGTGGAGGCACCGGTCACCAGTGCGGTCTTGTAGTCGGAAAAGGGCATCGGGGCTTCGCTCCTGTCAGAAAGGGAGTGTGAGGCGGGGGTTCGGAGTTAGGCGTCGCGCAGCGGCAGATGTGCCTTGTCCGTCACCCGGGATACGGCGATGAGCGTGCCGAGGGCGGTGACGACCGCGTAGAAGGCGGGCACGTTGACGTTTCCGGTCTGGGCGATGAGATAGGTCATCAGCAGCGGCGCGGTACCGCCGAAGAGTGCCGAGGAGATGTTGTAGCCGAGGCCGTAGGCGGAGTAGCGCACCCGGGTCGGGAAGAGTTCGACCAGCAGGATGTGGATGACGCCGGTGTGGCCCGCGAAGACGACGGCCATGACGCTCGCGCCGAGAATGGCCAGCGCCACATTGCCGGTGCCGATGAGCAGGTAACAGGGAACGCCCAGGGCGGCCATGGCGATCGCGGCGCCCGACAGGACCTTCTTCCGCCCGATCCGGTCGGAGAGCCTGCCCATGAACGGAATGGCGAGGGAGATGGCCACCAGGCTGGCCGAGGTGACGAGCAGCCCCTGCACCTTGCTGAAGTGCAGCTCGGTGCTCATGAACGTGGGCATGTAGCCGAACAGCACGTAGTAGCCGGAGCCGTTCATCAGCGGGATGAACAGGGCGAGCAGCATCGCGCGACGGTGCTCGGAGGAGGTGAACGCCTCCTTGAGCGGGTTCTTCGACAGCCCGCCCGATTCCTTCAGCCGGTTGAAGTTCGGGGTGTCGCTGATGCGCTTGCGGATGTAGAGGCCCGCGACGCCCAGCGGGACGGCGAGCAGGAACGGAACGCGCCAGCCCCACGACTCCATCGCGTCCGAGCCGAGGCCGCTGGTCATGCCCGCGGCGACCAGCGTGCCGGTGAGCAGCGAGAGGAACGAGGCGATCTGGGCGTAGCTGGTGTAGAGGCCGCGCTTGCCCTCGGGGGCGTGCTCGGCGAGGAAGCTCATCGCGCCCGACGCCTCACCGCCGACCGAGAAGCCCTGGAGCACGCGGAGCAGGATGAGGAGGATGGGGGCCGCGATGCCGATACTCGCGTACGTCGGCAGCATGCCGATCGCCGCGGTCGCGACACTGATCAGCAGGATGACGAAAACGAGCATCCGCTGGCGTCCGATGCGGTCGCCGAGGTGCCCGCAGATGATGCCGCCGAGGGGGCGGAAGAAGAACGAGACGGCGTAGCCGAGGAAGACGAGCTGCACCTGCACCGCGTTGGACGCGTCGGGGAAGAAGACGACACCCAGGGTGCCCGCCATGAAACCGAAGATGCCGTTGTCGTAGAGCTCGGCGAAGATCCCCACGCATCCGGCGAGGGTCACCTTTCGCGCGGTTCTGGGATCGACGACGTTGGGGGTGGGTTGGGCGGCGGCGACGGCGGTCATGATGTCTCTTTTCTGGAGCGGGGTCAGGCAGGTGGGGCGGATCACTCACAGGGGGAAGGGGGACGGGAGGTCACACGAGGACGGGAGGTCACACGGGGACGGGGATTCACACAGGGGCGGGACGTCACACAGGGGCGGGGACGGACGGGGTGGCCGGGGGGACGGGGACGCCCAGCTCGTCGAAGACGGTCCGGACGCGGGTGGCCAGGGCGCGGACGGCATGGCGCTGGGACCGGTGGTCGGCCACCGCCTCCTCCACGGTCCGGTGCCGGAAGCGGACCGACTGGCCGGGCCTGGCCTGCCCGAGCGCGGACAGACCGGTCGCGGTGACCACGGCGAGCACCGGATATCCGGCGGTGACGCCGCGGCCGCGGTGCAGGACGAGCAGTTCGTCGCCCGCGGGCACCTCGACCGCGCCCACCGGCACACCGCGGGACAGCACTTCGCCGGTCGCCACCCGCCGCGGTACGTCGCCGCTCATCCGCAGCCCGATGTGGTTGCTGCGCGGGGTCACGGTGAACGGCGACCGGAACAGCCGCTCGGCGGTGTCGCCGAACTCGGCGAGGTCGGGGCCGTCGGTCACGTCGACCGTCCAGGACTCGGCGAAGTGCGCCACCGGGGCGTGCACCCGGAACAGCGGGATGCCGAACACCGGATGGGCGACCGGCGGGCAGGAGGTGCGCAGCGCCAGCTCGTCGCCGTCGCGCAGCGACCGTCCGAAGCCGAGGATCGTGTCGGGGGCGCAGCTGCCCAGCAGGGACGGGGTGTCCACCGAGCCGAGGACGGCGAGGTAGACGCGCAGCCCCAGCCGGATGCCGCTGACGGTGATCGTCTCCCCGGCCCGTACCGGCAGCGGCTCCCACATCGGCCGCGGCACCCCGCCCACGGTGACGTCGGCGGGCGCGCCGGTGACCGCGACGAGGATGTCGGTGGACGGGGTGCAGCCGAAGTCCAGGGCGGTGATCTCCACCAGCGGCGCGCCCTCGTCGTTCCCGGCCAGCACGTTGGCGACGCGGGCGGAGTGCTGGTCGAGCGCGCCGTTGACCGGCAGGCCGTAGCGGGAGTGGCCGAACCGGCCGAGGTCCTGCACGGTCGCCAGGCCCGCCCGGTGGACGGTGAGGGTGTCGGTCACGGTGAGGGCGTCCGTCACGGTGGGGGCGTCAGTCATGGCACGCCGCCAGGGGTGCGCCCGCGTGCTCGTCCCACTGCTCGGGGGCGATGGGTACGAACTGGAAGGTGTCGCCGGGCCGGTACGGCGTCAGCGGCCGGGCGTCCAGGTCGAGCACCCGCAGCGGGGTGCGGCCCAGCAGCGGCCATCCGCCGGGGGACGGCATCGGGGAGATGACGGCCTGCCGTCCGGCCACCGCGACCGACCCGGGGACGACGCTGGTCCGCGGCGAGGCGAGCCGCGGCACCGGGCGCGGGAACGCCGGGCCGTCCATCATCGGGGCCGCGGCCGGGGCGCCGAAGCAGCGGACGGTGAGGGGAGCGCGCGCGTGCAGCTCCACCACCTCGGCCTCGGTGAGCCCCAGCTGCTCGGCGACGACGGGCAGGTCGGGGCCGTGCTCGCCGCCGTACACCACCGGTACGACGAAGCGCCGGGGCGCGGGCCCGGGGCGCGGGCCCTCGGCGAGGCGACCGCTCTCGTACCGCAACAGGCGCCGGAGCGTGAGGTGGTCGGTGGTGGCGCAGTCGAACTCGACGAGCAGCGTGTCGTACGTGGGCACGATGCCGTACACCCCGCCCGGCCGGGCGGCCTCGACCGCGTCGGCCAGGGCGTGGACGGTCCGCCAGGCCCGGTCCGGCGGCAGTCCTGTGGCCTTGACCACGACGGCCGAGTCGCCGCAGTCCGCGATGGTGACCTCGCCCGAGTCCCCGAGGGTGGCCTCGCCCGCCATGTCAGGCGCTCCCGACGGTGGCGTCGGCCTTGAGGTCCAGGACCTCGGTGAGCGGCGCGATGCGCACCCCCGCGGTGAGCAGTTCGCCGCGGATCCGGCGGGCGAGCGCGATGGCGCCGGGGGTGTCGCCGTGCAGCAGGACGGTGTCGCACGCGACCGGGAGGTCACGGCCGCCGACGGTGCGGATCACGCCCTCGGTGACCATCCGGACCGTCCGTTCGGCGATCTCCCCCGCGTCGTGGAGCACCGCACCGGGCTCGCTCCGGGGCACCAGCGTGCCGTCGTCGCGGTACGCCCGGTCGGCGATGCCGACGATGCCGACCCGCAGGCCCAGGGCGCGGGCGGCGTCGGCGAGTTCGCCGTCCTGGGCGAGGACGATCAGGGACCGGTCGAAGGACGCCACGGCCCCGGCCACCGCCTCCGCGTAGTCGGGGCGGGTCGCGACCAGGTTGCCGAGCCGCCCGTGCGGCGCGATGTGCCGTAGCCCGGTGCCGTGCGCGGTCGCGAAGGCGTGCAGCGCGCCCATCTGGTACAGCGTGTCGGTGCGGACCTCGTCCGGGGTCAGATCCATCGCGCGGCGGCCGAATCCGACGAGATCGGGAAAGCTGTGATGCGCGCCCACGGCGACACCGATTTCGGCGCAGCGGCGAACCGTCGCGTCCATGATTCTCGGATCGCCCGCATGGAATCCGCACGCGATATTGGCCGATGTCAGCACGTCCAGCAGCGCCTCGTCGTCGCCCATGGTGTAGGCGCCGAATCCCTCGCCGAGGTCGGCCACGAGATCGACGGCATGCGTCATTGACGTCCTCCGGAAATTGAAGAAAGCGGCGGTGTCGCACTTTCGTGAGAGGGAGCGTGCGAGAGGGTCGCGAGAGGGATCTTCGCGTGGAGAGAAATTCGCGTTCCGGTGAACGTAATCTGCGGGAGAGAAGGCGGCAAATATGCGTTGGGTGTGACGTAATCAGCTCTGGTTATGACCTGGACCACACTCGCCGTCTGCGGCCGCCGGTGCGGCGCCTACCATGAGGGCCCGCCCAGCCCGGAGGACCGCCCATGGACACCAGGCGTCTGTACTCGTTCGTGAAGATCGTCGACGCCGGGAGCATCACGCGCGCGGCCGACATCCTGCACATCGCGCAGCCCGCCCTCAGCCAGCAGCTCTCCTACCTGGAGTCCCACTTCAAACAGCAGCTGCTGATCCGCAGCAAGCGCGGCGTGGCACCCACCGAGGCGGGCCGGGCGCTGTACCGGCACGCCCAGCTCATCCTGCGCCAGGTCGAACTGGCGCAGGCCGCCGTCGACGTGTCCGGGCGGGCACCCGCGGGCAGCGTCTCGGTGGGCCTGGCCCCGTACAGCATGGGCGCGGCGCTCGCGCTGCCGCTGCTCACCAGCGTGCGCGAGCGCTACCCCGACATCGTGCTGCACATCAACGAGAACTTCGGCGGGGTGATCAGCGAGGCGATCATGACCGGCCGGATGGACATGGCGTTCATCTACGGGGCGGGGCCGCTGCGGGGCGTGCAGTTCGAACCGCTGCGCACCGAGGACCTGTTCCTGATCGCGGCGCCGGGCAGGACGACGGAGCCGGGCGGGGGCGCGGACGTCCCGCTGGAGGAACTGGCGGACGTGGAACTGCTGCTGCCCAGCCGGATCCACACCATCCGTCAGGTCGTGGACGCCGCGTTCCAGCAGGCCTCACTCCAGCCGCGGGTGATCGGCGAGGTCGAGTCCGTCCTGACGCTGGTCAGCGCGGTCGGCGCGGACCTGGGGGCGACGGTGCTGCCGTGGTCGGCGGCGCGCGCGATCCTCGACGTGCAGAACCTGGTGGTGCGCCGGATCGTGAACCCGACCATCCCGGTCAAGCTCTCGTTGTGTACGTCCGACCACCAGCCGCTGTCGGAGCCCGCCCATGCCGTGCACGATCTCTTCCATGAACTGATCGCCGACTTCGGCTAGAGCGGGCCGCCGCAGCGAGGACGGGCCGCCGCTCAGACGCCCGTGGTGTCGGTGGCCGCGTCGACCGCCGACTCCACCCGGCCCGAGGCGGCGGGCTTCCGCAGCAGCAGGAGCGCCGCGTCGTCGTGCAGCCGACCGCCGACGTGCGCCAGCAGTTCGTCGTGCAGCCCGGCCAGGGTCCGGGACGGCTCGTCGGACACGTGCCCGGGCACCCGCTCGGCCAGCGGGAAGTACGCCCGGCCGTGGTCGCGCGCCTCGATGACCCCGTCGGTGTACAGCAGCATCTGGTCGCCGTCGGCGAACGGCACCACCTCCAGGCTCGGCGCCTCCCCGCCCAGCGAGGCCAGGCCCAGCGGCGGCGCCGGGCGCACCGGCTCGACGGGCACGACCGCACCGGCCGGGCCGATCAGCAGCGGCGGCGCGTGGCCGCAGTTGACGATCTCCATGCGCCCGTCGGCCGGGTATCCGGCGACGACGGCGGTGACGAAGTCGTCGGGGGCCAGGTTGCGGGCGAGGCTGCGCTCGATGCGGCCGACGACGTCCAGCAGGTCCGGTTCGTCGTACGCGGCCTCCCGGAACACGCCGAGCACCAGCGCGGCGGTGGACACGGCGGGCAGCCCCTTGCCGCGCACATCGCCGACGATCAGCCGGACCCCGTACGGGGTGGACACCAGCGCGTACAGGTCGCCGCCCACCCGGGCTTCCGCCGCGGCGGCGCTGTAGCGGACCGCCACCTGGAACTGGCCGACCCTCGCGGGCACCGGCCGGAGCAGCGCGTTCTGCGCGGCCTCGGCGACCGAGCGGACCGCGGCCAGCACCCGTTCCCGGCGCCTGCGCAACACGCTGGCCAGGCAGCTCGCCAGGGTCACGGCGATGAGCGTCGACAGCATGACCGCCTGCCCGTGGACCGGCGCGGCCTGCCACGCGCCGAGCCCCGCGCCCAGCGCGACGGCGAGGAACCCGATCCGCAGCACCGCCCACGGGCGGCACGCGGCGGCGGCCAGCGCGGGTGCGACGGCGAGCAGCGGCAGCCAGCTCGTCCCGTCTCCGGTGACGAAGGCGATGGCCGCGACCGCACCCAGGATGAGTACGGGCACTCCGGCCGCGAACGGCGCGGGGGGATAGGGCTGGTCCAGATGGGTACGGGCCTGGATCATGTCCGGGTCGACTGCTCTCTCTCGCTCGCCGGCTTCGTTCGGATACGGCGTGATGTCCGTTTCATCCAGAGAACCAGCGCTTCGCGGGGAGCGACAAGGGCCGGAATTTCAGATAGTGAGCGAAAGGCTCCTGGTCACGCGGTCGGCCGTCGGCAGCAGCCGCTCGCGTATCTCCTCCAGCCGCGCGTCCCGGTCCGCCTGACCGGCCCGACCGGCCAGACCCGCCCGACCGGCCTGGAGCGACACCCCCAGCGATCCGAGCCGGTCCCCGCTGTACACGGGCACCGCGAAGCAGACCGTGCCCAGCGCGTACTCCTCCAGGTCGATCATCGGCTCGTCGGCGGCCGAGGCGTCCAGCCGCCGCAGCAGCTCGGCGGGGCGGGTGACGGTGCGGGGCGTGAGGTCGGCGAGCGGATGCCGGGACAGATAGTCGCTGCGGGCCTCGTCACCCAGCTCGCGCAGCACGCACTTGCCGAGCGCGGTGGCGTGCCCGGCGTCCTCGAACCCCACCCACAGATCCACCCGGGGCGCCCGGGGGCTGTCGACGATCTCCGCGACCCGGATCTCGCCGTCCTCGTAGAAGGTCAGGTACGCGGCCGCCGACAGCTCGTCCCGCAGCCCGGCCAGCGCCGGCCGCACCCGGTTGAGCAGCGCCTGCCCGCGGCTGCCGACCTGGAGCGTGTGCAGCTTGTCGCCGACGACGAAGCCGCCGTCGGGCAGCCGGTGCACATAGCCGTCGTGGACCAGGGTCCGCAGCAGGTGGTACGCGGTGGCCAGCGGCAGCCCCGCCTCCCGCGCCAGCTGCTTCGCCGGCGCACCGCCCTCATGTGCGCCCACGGCCTCCATCAGGCGGAAGGCTCGCTGCACGGAGGTGATGAGCGTAGGGCCTCCTGGAGTACCCATATGACCAGCTTGCGCCCGGTACGGCGGCCGGGCAAGGGCGATCCGCGGCCGGGCTCGGGCGGCACCGTCAGGGCATGCGCGAGGGCGTCGGCCGACCCGGATAGTCGGCCGACGCCCTCGATCCGGAGCGAAGGCGGTCAGCCGGGGCTGATGCGGCCCCGCCAGCCGCCCTCTTCCTGGCCCCGGTGCTCGATGAAGTCCTTGAACCGGTGCAGGTCGCCCTTGATCCGGCGGTCGAGCGTCCCGGTCATGTCCGCGGCCTTCTCCGCCATGCCGGTCGGCTCGAAGACCATGGCCAGGTTGACCTCGGTGTGGGTGGCGTCCAGGGACCGGAAGGTCACCAGGCCCTGCTGCTGCACATCGCCCGAGGTCGTACGCCAGGCGATGCGCTCGTCGGGGAGCTGATCGACGATCTCGGTGTCGAACTCGCGGTGCACACCGGCAATGGAAGTCGACCAGTGGTTGTGACGGTCGTCCACCTGGGTCACCTGGTCCACGCCTTCCATGAACCGCGGGAACTCGGTGAACTGCGTCCACTGGTTGTAGGCCGTGTGCAGCGGAACCTCAACCTCGACGGTCTCCCGCACGGTGCTCATCGGTGACTCCTTTCGACGCTGTCGCCGCACCGGGTAACCGTGCCCGCGCCCGTAAAACGTCAGCGCAGAGGATGCAGCGCGGCCAGTTCGGCGGGGGCGGTGCCGGTCGCGATGGCGTCGGCCAGCAGCCGGCCGGTGAGGGGGCCGAGGGCCACGCCCCACATGCCGTGGCCGCCGTTCACGTACACCCGCGGCGAGGCGGTCGGGCCGACCAGCGGCAGCCCGTCGGCGGTGCACGGGCGCGAGCCGACCCACTCGTCCGTACGGGCGTCCCAGTCGACGTCCCGCAGCAGCGGACGGGCCGCGGCGATGATCGCCTGGATGCGCCGCGGATCGACCGGCCGCTCCGGAGGCGCCAGTTCCATCATCCCGGCGACCCGCACCCGGCCGTCGCCCAGCGGGGTGCACACCACCTTCTGCCCGGCCAGATACGTCGGGCGCGCCGGTGCGCCCGCGGCGGGCACGCTGAAGCTGTAGCCGCGCCCGGACTGGACGGGCACCCGTACCCCGAACGGCCGGACCAGCCGGTTCAGCCAGGTCCCGGTGGAGACGACGGCGACGTCCGCGCGCAGATCACCCTGCGACGTGCCGACCGCGACGCCCGTGCCCAGGTCGCGGATGCCCGATACGTCGGCCTGCTCCACGACCTTCCCGCCGCGCTCCCGCACCGCGTCCGCCAGCGCCCGCACGAAGTTCCCGGGGTTCAGCCGCCGCTGCCCGTGCAGCGCGATGCCCGCGCCGACCGCGTCGCTGAGCACCGGCTCCAGGAAGCGCGCACGGTCGCCGTCGATCGTCTCGTACGGAATCTCGTAGCCCGCCGCCCGCGCGTGCTCCAGCTCCTCCACCATCCCCGCCCGCTCGGCCGCCGTACCGAAGGCGAGCAGCATCGGGTCCACCGGGACGGTCGGCTCCTGGACACCGCCCGCCGCGAGGTCGTCGTACGCGGCGAGCGCCTGCCGGTTCAGCGCGGCGAACGTGGTGGCCAGCACCCGCCAGCGGCGCGGGGTGCAGTGCCGGGTGAACGACAGCAGGAAGCGCGCCAGCCGCGGATCGGCCCGCGGCGGGATGTAGACGGGCGAGGTCGGCGTGACCAGGCTGCGCACCCCGTACCGCAGCGCGGCGGGCTCGGGCAACGGCATGGCGAGCGCCGGTGTCAGCCACCCCGCGTTCCCCCACGACGCCCCGGCCGCCGGCCGCCGCCGCTCGGCCACCGTGACCTCGACGCCCCGGCTCTGGAGGGCCCACGCGGTGGCGAGCCCGACGATTCCGGCCCCGACGACGACGGCGCTGCGTGGTGTGGACACGGTGGCGTTCTCCTTCCCCTGGCTTCCCCCGGATTCCCCGGTGTCGCGTGCTGCGTACGCATCATGGGCGGGCGGGGGCGCGCGCCGCACTGTCCTGGGGGCCGATTGCGCGGGGGCGGGTGTTGTCGCGCGGCACAAGCCGAGACGCGGGCCGGGCATGCGGTGGTGCCGGGTCGCCTCGGGCGCCGGTCCGCCTCCGGTGCCGGGCCGCCCCGGTGCTGCCCGCCCCGGGCGCGGGCAGGGCCGTCT
>NZ_RIBZ01000070.1:0-6254 GCF_003721215.1 Streptomyces botrytidirepellens | reverse complement strand
GCCGCGGCGGCGGCCAGCGCCCCCCGGCCCGTACGGTCCGCACCTCCCCGAACGGCCGCCGCCCCAACAGCCCGGACCGGGTCCGGCTGCTGCGCCAACGGCTGACGGTCTTCGTGGTGGTGACGCTGCTGGTCGCGCTGGGCATCGCGGCGGCCCAGGGCTGCCAGGGGCCGCCGCGCGGCCTGGGCGTCCCGACGGCGCCTACGGCGCCGGGCACGCCGGAGGCGGCGGAGGCGGCGGAGGCAGGCCCTGAGGGCGGGCTCTGACCTGGCGGGGCTGCGCGGTCGGTGCGGTGGCGGGTGCCGGGTGCGGCGCCTCCGGGGCAGGGCCCTGGACCGTATATTTACGGCGCCGCTGACGTAGAGCGCGGAGTGAACGTCGACCGATCGGCGCCACAAATACACGGCAGCGTCCAGGACCCCACCCCTCCGACCCCGCCCCCTCCCGTCGAATAGCGGCTCCCCACCGCTGGCCCCGGCGGTTCCGGTTCGCCCGGCGGGGCGGGCGCCGGGCGGGGGTGGGAACGACCCCGCCCCTCCGCTTCATCGCCGACCACCGGCGAGTGCCCCGCGGCTCCGGTTCGCCCGGCGGGCGGGCGCTGAGCGGCGGGAGGGAACGGCCCGCCCCCTCCCGTCGAGCAACAACTCCCCACCGGTGGCCCCAGGCTCCGGCCGGATTCCGGTTCGCCCGGTGGCGGGCGCCGGGCGGGGGTGGGAACGACCCCGCCCCTCCGCTTCATCGCCGACCACCGGCGAGTGCCCCGCGGCTCCGGTTCGCCCGGCGGGCGGGCGCTGAGCGGCGGGAGGGAACGGCCCGCCCCCTCCCGTCGAGCAACAACTCCCCACCGGTGGCCCCAGGCTCCGGCCGGTTCCGGTTCGCCCGGTGGCGGGCGCCGGGCGGGGGTGGGAACGACCCCGCCCCTCCGCTTCATCGGCGACCACCGGCGAGTGCCCCGCGGCTCCGGTTCGCCCGGCGGGCGGGCGCTGGGCGGCGGGAGGGAACGACCCGCCCCCTCCCGTCGAGCAACAACTCCCCACCGGTGGCCCCAGGCTCCGGCCCGATTCCGGTTCGCCCGGTGGCGGGCGCCGGGCGGGGGTGGGAACGACCCCGCCCCTCCGCTTCATCGGCGACCACCGGCGAGTGCCCCGCGGCTCCGGTTCGCCCGGCGGGGCAGGCGCTGGAGGGGAACTACCCCCGCCTCCTCCCGCCTCATCGGCGACTACCGACGGGTGGCCCCAGGCTCCGGCTCGATTCCGGCCCGCCCGGTGGCGGGCGTTGGGCGGGGTGGGCCCCCTCCCCCGACCGTCGGTGCCGCCCGCCCCTGGCGCCCCTCCGGCTCCGGGCCGTCGCAGGCCCGTCTGCTCCTGCCGCAGGGCGGCTGTCCGGACTGGGGCCCCGGTGCGCGATGGGGGCCGGGCGGGGTGGTGCCGCCGGGGGGCGGACGCCGACGATGCGGAGGGGCGGGGTCGCAGGAGTGGGGTTCCGGACGCTGCCGTGCATTTGTGGCGCCGTGGACTTCCGGCCCACCCCACGTTCTACGGCAGCGGCGCCGTAAATATACGGTCCGGGACCTCGCCCCGGAGGCCCCGCACCGGCACCACCCACCGCACCGACCGCACACCCGCCCACTGGGCGGAACGCGGGGGCCGGGGCGGAGCCCCGGCGGGGGAGGTCGGGGGGCGGAGCCCCCGCTACGCCTCGGGGCGGCCCGTTGTTACGGCGTAGAAGGCCACCGCCGCCGCCGCGCCCACGTTGAGGGAGTCGACGCCGTGGGCCATGGGGATGCGGACCCATTCGTCCGCGGACATCAGGGCCTGCGTGGAGAGGCCGTCGCCCTCGGCGCCCAGCATCAGGGCGACGCGGTCGAGGCGGTGGGGGGCGGCGTCGTCGAGGGAGGTGGCCTTTTCGTCGGGGGTGAGGGCGAGGATCTTGAAGCCCGCGTGCCGGACCGCTTCGAGGCCGCGCGGCCAGGTCTCCAGGCGGGCGTACGGGACGGAGAAGACGGCGCCCATGGAGACCTTCACGGACCGGCGGTAGAGGGGGTCGGCGCAGTCCGGGGAGAGGAGGACGGCGTCCATGCCGAGCGCGGCGGCGCTGCGGAAGATGGCGCCGATGTTGGTGTGGTCGTTGACGGACTCCATGATCACGACGCGTCGGGCGTGGGCGAGGAGTTCCTCGGCTTCGGGCAGCGGTTTGCGCTGCATGGAGGCGAGGGCGCCGCGGTGGACGTGGTAGCCCGTCACGCGTTCGGCCAGTTCGGGGCTGACGGCGTAGACGGGGGCGGGGACGTCCTCGATGACGTCGCGCATGACGTCGACCCACTTGGACGACAGCAGCATCGAGCGCATCTCGTAACCGGCGAGGCGGGCCCGCCGGATCACCTTCTCGCCCTCGGCGATGAACAAACCCTCGGCGGGCTCGCGCTTGCGTCGTAGCTCCACATCGGTCAGACCCGTGTAGTCGCGCAGCCGCGGGTCGTCGGGATCATCGACGGTGATGAGATCAGCCACTTGAGTGATACTGCCTTGTCCTGGATGCCGTGCCAATGCGGCGACGTGAGGAAGTTACCGGTGGTTACGCCCGACGGGAGCCGACGGCGACCACCTCGCCGATGACGATGACCGCGGGCGGCCGGACGCCCTCGGCGGCGACCGTGTCCCCCACGGTGGCGAGGGTGGCGTCCACGCGGCGCTGGGCGGCGGTGGTGCCCTCCTGGATGACGGCGACGGGGGTGTCCGCGCCGCGGCCGTGGTGGACGAGGGCGGCGGCGATGGCGCCGATCTTCTCGACGGCCATCAGGAGGACGAGCGTGCCGCGCAGGCGGGCGAGCGCGGACCAGTCGACGAGGGAGCGCGGGTCGTCGGGGGCGACATGGCCGCTGACCACGGTGAACTCATGGGCGACCCCGCGGTGGGTGACCGGGATCCCGGCGGTGGCGGGGACGCTGATGGAGCTGGAGATGCCGGGGACGACGGTGCAGGGGATACCGGCCTCGGCGAGCGCCTCGGCCTCTTCCATGCCGCGGCCGAAGACGAACGGGTCGCCGCCCTTGAGCCGGACGACCGACTTGCCCGCCTTGGCATGCTCGATCAGCGCGTTGTTGATCGCCTCCTGGGCCATGAAACGGCCGTACGGGATCTTCGCGGCGTCGATGACCTCGACGTGCGGCGGGAGTTCGTCGAGGAGGTCGCGGGGGCCGAGCCGGTCGGCCACCACGACGTCGGCCTCGGCGAGGAGACGGCGGCCGCGGACGGTGATCAGGTCCGGGTCGCCGGGGCCGCCGCCCACCAGGGCGACGTGCGGGCCGCGGGTGCGGTGGCGGGGCGCGGCGAGGGTGCCGTCGCGCAGGCCCTCGACCACGGCGTCGCGCACGGCGGCGGAGCGGCGCGGGTCCTGCCCGGTGAGCACGGCGACGGTGACGCCCTCGCTGCGCCCGGTGGCCGGGGTCCACGCGGAGGCGGCTTCGGCGTCGTCGCTGCGTACGCACCACACCCGGCGCGCCTCGGCCTCGGCGGAGGCGGCGGCGTTGGCGGCCGGGTCGTCGGTGGTGATCAGCGCGTACCAGGCGTCCTCGAAGTCGCCGTCCTGGTAGCGGCGGCGCTCCCAGCGCACCTCCCCCGCCTCGGCCATGGCCTCGACGGAGGGCGTCGCGGAGGGCGAGATCAGCAGGATGTCCGCGCCCGCGGCGATCAGCGCGGGCAGCCGACGCTGGGCGACCTGGCCCGCTCCGAGGACGACGACGCGCCGCCCCGTGAGGCGCAGTCCGACGGGGTATGCGAAGTTCTCGGACATGGCGGTGCGGCTCTCCTCGTACAGAATGCCTGCCGCTGCGGCGCTGGAGCGGCTGATCTAGTGGTGGGGCGTGGCCCCCGCCGACACCCTACGTGGCGGGGGCGCACGTCAGTTCTTCTCCGTGACTCCCGCGGAGTCGAACGTGGCCACCTCGTGCATCGCCCGTGCGGCGCTCTGCACCACGGGGAGGGCGAGCAGGGCGCCCGTGCCCTCGCCGAGGCGCAGGTCCAGGTCGACCAGGGGGCGCAGGCCCAGCTTGTTGAGGGCCGCGACGTGGCCCGGCTCGGCGCTGCGGTGGCCCGCGATGCACGCCGCCAGCACCTCGGGGGCGATGGCGCGGGCGACGAGGGCGGCGGCGCCCGCGCTGACCCCGTCCAGGATGACGGGGGTGCGCAGGGAGGCGCCGCCCAGCAGCAGCCCGGCCATGGCGGCGTGCTCCAGGCCGCCGAAGGCGCAGAGGACGCCGATGGGGTCGGCGGGATCGGGCTGGTGCAGCTCCAGACCGCGCCGTACGACGTCGATCTTGCGCGCGTGCATCTCGTCGTTGATGCCGGTGCCGCGGCCGGTCACCTCGGCCGGGTCGGCGCCGGTGTACACGGAGACCAGGGCGGCCGAGGTGGTGGTGTTGGCGATGCCCATCTCGCCGGTGAGCAGCGCCTTGTTCCCGGCGGCGACCAGGTCGCGGGCGGTCTCGATGCCCACTTCGAGGGCGCGCAGCACCTCTTCGCGGGTGAGGGCGGGGCCGGTGGTGAAGTCGCCGGTGCCCGCGCGGACCTTGCGCGGCAGCAGGCCGGGGGTGGACGGCAGTTCGCTCGTCACGCCCACGTCCACGACGCACACCTCGGCGCCGACCTGGCTCGCGAAGGCGTTGCAGACCGCGCCGCCGCCCAGGAAGTTGGCGACCATCTGAGCGGTGACCTCCTGCGGCCACGCGGTGACGCCCTGGGCGTGCACCCCGTGGTCGCCCGCGAAGATCGCCACCGCGGCGGGCTCCGGAATCGGCGGCGGGCACTGCCGGGACAGCCCGCTGAGCTGCGCGGAGATGATCTCCAGCATGCCGAGCGCGCCGGACGGCTTGGTCATCCGCTTCTGCCGCTCCCACGCCTCGCCGAGCGCCTTGGCGTCCAGCGGACGGATGCCCTGGAGGGTCTCCGTCAGCAGGTTGTGCGGGTCCTCACCGGGCAGCGCGCGCCGCCCGTACGTCTCCTCGTGGACGACCCACGACAGCGGGCGGCGCTTGGACCACCCGGCCCGCAGCAGCTCCGGCTCCTCCGGGAACTCGTCCACGTACCCGACGCACAGGTACGCCACGGCCTCCAGGTGATCCGGCAGCCCGAGCGTACGGACCATCTCGCGCTCGTCGAAGAAGCTGACCCAGCCGACGCCGAGCCCTTCGGCGCGGGCGGCGAGCCACAGGTTCTCCACGGCGAGCGCCGAGGAGTACGGCGCCATCTGCGGCTGGGTGTGCCGCCCGAGGGTGTGGCGGCCGCCGCGGGTCGGGTCCGCGGTGACGACGATGTTGATCGGCGTCTCGAGGATCGCCTCGATCTTCAGTTCCTTGAACTGCTTGGCCCGGCCCTTGGGGAGGGACTTGGCGTACGCGTCGCGCTGGCGCGCCGCCAGCTCGTGCATGGTGCGCCGGGTCTCCTCGGAGCGGATGACGACGAAGTCCCACGGCTGGGACTGCCCCACGCTGGGCGCGGTGTGCGCGGCCTCCAGCACGCGCAGCAGCACCTCGTGCGGGATGGGGTCGGGCCGGAAGCCGTTACGGATGTCCCGGCGCTCGCGCATCACGCGGTGGACGGCGGCGCGCTCGGCATCGTCGTACCCGGCGTCGGCGCGTGGGCCGAAGGGGTTGGCGAGGGGCCCGGGGGCGGTCTCCGGGTCTTCTGCGGCTTCGGGGTCTGCCGCTTCCGGGTCTGCCGCTTCCGGGTCTGCTGCTTCGGTGTCTGCGGCTTCGGTGTCTGCTGGTTCCTGATCCGTGGGGTCCGCCTCGGGGGTGTGGTCCGCGGCGTCGGCCTGTTCGGACTGTTCGGCCTGCTCGGGCTGCTCCGGCTCTTCGGCGGGGGTCTCCGCGTCGAGGGCCTCGGTGGTTGCCTCGCCCTCGGACGCGGCCTCTTCGGGCTCCGTGGCTTCGAGTGCCTCCTGGCTGACGGCTTCGTCCTGAGCCTCCGCCGTCTCGCCCTCGGGCTCGTCAGCGGCTGCGTCCGCCTCGCCGGAGGCTTCCTCGGCGGCGGTCTCGGTAGCTGTCTCGGCCTCCGGCGCCTCCGCGCCCACCTCGGCCTCGGGGGCGCCCTCTTCGGCCGGGGCCGCGGGCTCGGCAGGCGCCTCGGCCTCCGGAGCCTGAGCCTCATCCGGCGCGGCCGGGTCGGCCGGGGCCTCTGCCGCGGACGGCTCGGCGGGGGCAGCCTCGGCGGGCGCCGCCTGGTCGTCGGCCTCGGGCAGCGTGTCCTCGCCCGGCG
>NZ_RIBZ01000072.1:0-3112 GCF_003721215.1 Streptomyces botrytidirepellens | reverse complement strand
CAGCCGGGGGCACGCCCCACACGAAGCCACCCCCGGCTTCGTGTGCTTGTGAGCGCCCGGCAGGCCGGGCCGCTCCCCGTGCGGCCCCTCGTTCCTGCACCGCGCGGCCCGGCCGCCCTCGTCCCCACCCGCCACTCGCTCAGGGAGCTTTGCTGTGACCACGCTTGTTCAGCCCGCGCGGACCGTGACCGCCCACNGCTTGTTCAGCCCGCGCGGACCGTGACCGCCCACATCGACACCAGTACTCCCCGGCCCGCCACCCCGCACAACACGCCCGCCCGCCGCCCGTACGCCGCCGAGACGCCGCTCCGGTCCGCTGCCCTGGCCGCGTACCAGGCCGCCCGACAGGCATCCCTCAGCCACGCGCCCCGCAACCTGATCACCCTCACCCACCACCTCCACACTCTCGAACCCCTCAGCCCCACCGCGCTGCGCGACGAGGTCATCGAAACGCACGACGATGTTGACCAGGCGTGGGAGGCCCTGAACACCGCCCACACCCTCACCGGCCGCAACAACGCCACCGCGAAGGCACACGCCGCCGTGGAGCGGGCCCGGGCGGTCACCCTGGCCATCGAGCCGCACGCCGAGGAACTGTCCGCTCACGGCGACCGCCAAGTCTGACCTCCCCAGCGCCGCCAGCCGGTCGGTGCGGGCAGGCGCCGCCCGTCGGCCCGGGTGAACGGGCGCCGCGGTGATCTGGGCGTACGAGCACCAGGCTGCGGTGTGCTCGCTTGTCGCCCCCGTCGTCGCTGAGCCAACCGCCCTTGTCCGCCGCGACCGTCCGTGGGCCGGTTCCCTGGCGGAGAGCCACCGGCGTATTCGAAAAACTGAGCTGCCGGTGCATTGGAATTCGGCACCCCGGCCCGCCGCTGCGCTTCCTCCAGTGCGCGGCGGGCTTCGTCATTTCCCGGACACCGCAGGCTCGCATCGTCTCGATGCCCAGCTCTGACTGCTGCGAGCGCCCTGTCTGCTTCCGGTCATCAGGCCGGGTGGCGCCGGGGTTGCGCGGCTTGGCCAGGTCCCCGGCAGCGTTGTCGGTGCCGGCGCGACAACCCCACGCGCCTCCTCCCCGCACAGCCTCCTCGAAGGTGCCGGAGGAGCGGCACCAGCTACGCCGGATGTGTGGCGAGGTCGCCGTATCGACCCGGCAAGTCCGTTTACCGAGCGAAGAAAGAGTGATTCACATGTCACTGACCGATATTCTGCTGGCCGTCTCCTGGGCGGGCGGAGTAGTGGCCATGCTGGCCGCAGGGGTCATCACTTCCAAGGGCCGGAAGCACCGGGACGAGCCTCTCATCCCTTGCCAGATGGTCAAGGGCGGTCTCCTCTACGCAGCAGCGGCGGCACTGATCTCCGTTTCGGTGACCCACGCGGTGATGCGGAACGAGACGCTGTCGGCGCTCCTCCTGGCGGTCGTCATGGCCGTCCCGCTGGGCATGGCCGGAGGCTTCCTGACGCTCGGCCTGCGCCAGCTCCGGCAGAACCAGGTATCGCCTCGCGCCGCCCGCGGTAGCGCGCAGGATTCCGGCGGCGACGCCAGCGACCTGACCTGACCCACTCCTGCGCCAGGCCTGTCGTCCGCCCTGACCGGTGTGTGGTGGTGTGGGGGCCGACGGTGCCCGGCCCCAGGCCGCACCGGCCGGACGTGCACGCTCCGCCCCCGCCGTTCTCCGGCGGGGGCGGAGCGTTTCCACATGCCTGCACCCGTTTTCAGCGCCGCGCGGCCCGCATTGCCGTCCCGGCTGGCCGTCCCCGCGCGGCCCAACCAGGGGTTGTGGTGCTAACTCTGTCGCGGTCCAGAGTCGGCGCAGCCGGTCACGCCCCGCGCAGACCCCCTCTGTACGGCGGTGAGCGACCGGCAAGCCGGGCCGCGCCGCATGCGGACCCTCGTTCCCGCAGCGCGCGGCCCGGCCACACCCTTCGCCCACCACGCTAGGGGGCCCGACCGTGACCACGCCCCGCCCGCGCCCGGTGACCGTCACCGCCCGGATCGAGGACAACCTCGACGCCGACACCACGCCCGCCGACTTCTTCGTGCCCGGCGCCCGCTACTACGACGGAGACCCCTACAAGGCCCCCGAGGAGACGCACACCTTCCAATGCGAGCACATCGCCACCCACCCCGCCCCGGCGCCGGTCCGCGTGCTTTTGGCTTCCTGCGCAACAACGCCCCCGACGCCGACTGGTTCTCCGTCGCCCTGAGCGAGGACGACTTCGGCAGGTGGACCCGCATCCCCGACACCCCCACCGCGCAGACCGGCGACACCACGCCGACGACCCACGCCACGCCCTGACCACCGGCTGAGGCCACCGGTCACACACCTCCGCGGCCCCGCTCCGGGCACGCCCCCAGGCCGGGGCCGCCGGGATGCCCCCGTACACCCACCGGCTCGCCCCGTTGCCGCCCGCTGAGCGGGAGAGCGTGGGTTGTGTCGCTTACCCCGCAGTGGGCGAAGGTGAGTTCAGCCGGTGAAGGCCCCGCATGAACCTGCTTCTCGTGCGGCGGTGAGCGACCGGCCAGGCGGGCCGTGCCGTGCACAAGCCCTCTACCGCACGGCCCGGCCCCGACCCCAAGCCGTCCAGCCGAGTCAAGGAGTGCTCATGGCCCCTGCTTCCCGCCCCCAGATGTCCCGCTACGGGAAATGGGTGTTCAACATCGACAGGGCTCAGAACCTCTTGGAGGAACAGCCCCGCGCCGTCGTACAGACCCCTGTTGCCGACTGGGTAGCCCGCTACCACCTGCATCTGCTCAAGCCGGGCTCTGAAGGCAAGACCTGGTACCCGATCTTCGGCCCGGACCAGTCCCACTTCAGCGCCGAACACGCGATGCAGACCGACCTCGACGAGCCAGTGATCATCGCCACGATGGAGTTCGACGGCGAGCGGGCCCTGCTGCTGATCGATGGCCTCCACCGCATGTACCGGGCGATGATCGAAGACCGGTCGACGCTGCCCGCGTTCATCCTGACCGTCGCCGAAACCACGGAAGTCCGCGTCCACTGACGAGGCGTGCCGCGCTGTGACCACCGGCACCTTCTCTGACGGCCCCGCCCCGCAGGTGCGGTCGAGCCCCCGGCCGCCGGGCCGCCCCCGCGCCCTCCCCCGGCCG
>NZ_RIBZ01000078.1:0-46363 GCF_003721215.1 Streptomyces botrytidirepellens | reverse complement strand
CGCCCGCGCCGAGGTCTTCACCTTCATCGAGACCTTCTACAACCGGCGCCGCCTGCGGAAACACGCTGCCTTCGGGTACATCAGGCCCCGCGAGACACGCCAGCGGCTCCAGAACGACCAAGCATGTCGGTGTGCCACTGACGATCACCGGTTACGCCTGGGTCGTGGTCTTCTGCTTGAGGCGTTCGTAGGGGGTTTGGCCGCCGAGTCCGCCGTGAGGGCGATGGTAGTTGTAGTAGTCCTCCCACTCGCGCAGCTTGTCGTTGAAGACCTCGGCGTCGTCGATGATGACGCCGTCGAGCAGCCGGTAGAACTCCTCGGTGTCGATGCGGTGGGAGCGTTCGACCTTGCCGTTCAGACGTGGCGTGCGGGGCTTGATGTAGGTGTGGGCGATGCCCTTGTCGAGAACGTGCCAGTGGAAGGCAGTCTGGAACTCGGCGCCGTTGTCGGTCTGGATCACCTCGACCTGGAACGGTAGGCGTTGGATGACGTAGTCGAGGAACTGAATGGCGGTCTTCTGGTTCAGCGCGGGATAGATCCGCAGGATGCGCAGGCGGGTGCAGTCGTCAATGGCGGTGAACTGGTAGTACTTGTTGCGTCCGCCGCGCCGTCCCTGTGCCGCGGAGGCGAGGGGTTCGATGAACTTGACGTCGATCTGCACGCGGTGGCCGGGCAGCTGCTTCTCGTACCGTTTCCATCGCTTGTCGTGGCGCTTGTAGCGCTGAGAGGCCGGCAGGCGGCCCATGTCCAGGCGGTGGAGGATCCGCCACACCCCCGACTTGCTGATGGTGACGTCGTGGTACCGCTTGAGGTACATCGCGATCTTCTCCGGGCCGAAGTGGTAGTTCTTCCGGAGATAGATGATCTTCCCGACCACCTCGACGTGCGTCGCGTTCGGAGAGGTCTTCGGGGCCTTGGAGCGGGTGCGTAGGCCCTCGGCGCCCTCGGCCTGGTAGCGGCGGTACCAGGTGTAGTACGCCTGCCGGCTGATCCCGAAGTAGCGGCAGGACAGCGCGACGTTCCCGGTGACCTCTTCGACATGGCGTATCACCGCCAGGCGCCGCTTGGCCTCACGGTCAAGCCGCGGAGTGATGGGGGTCGACTTCGACATGCGGATCTCCGTACTGATCAGAGACCCAGGTGTCAACGATGATCGTCAGTTTTATAGGGGGATCTTGGCTATGGTGATGTCCTCGCTGGCGAATAGGGGGTCGAAGGTGGCGGTGAACTTCGTGTCCCGGTCGCGGATGATGTGAGTGAATTCGGCGGCCCGATCGCCGAGTTGCCACAGGAACTGTCGGGCCTGCTGAGTGGCCCATGCGGCGGTGGGGTGGGCGGTGACGCCGAGGATGTGGACGGTGCGGGTGCGCACCTCCATGATGAATAGGGCGTAGAGGCGCTGCAGGCTGATGGTGTCGACATGGAAGAGATCGGTGGCGAGCAGGCCGCTGGCCTGGGCTTTGAGGAACGCTGCCCACTCACCGCGCGCCGGCTGGCGGCGCGGCGCGGGACCGAGACCGGCGGCGCGCAGCACCCGACGGACGGTGGCGGGGCTGACCTTGTGCCCGAGGCGTGTGCCGTTCAGAAACCCGTCGCGGCTAGTCAGGCCGCATGTCTGTACTCGTTGATCAGGCCTGAAGGGTGTCTTTATTGCCGTACGGTGGTTGACCTGGGGCTTTGCCGTCGTCTGCGTGTGGGCATGATCAGTGATTGTGGGTCCGCGACTGCTCTACTTGATCTTCTGCCGGCTACTGGGCTGCCTTCTTTTGCTGGGCCGGTCGACCGCCGCGAACAACGCCGAGATCCTCGCGCTTCGTCATGAGGTTGCTGTGCTTCGTCGGCAAGTAGTGCGGCCGCGGCTCTCTTGGGCTGATCGTGCCGTGCTCTCCGCTCTCGCGCGGCATCTGCCATCCGCCTTGCGCCGCTATCGGCTGGTTACTCCGGGGACGCTGCTGGCCTGGCACCGTCGTCTGGTGTGCTGGAAGTGGCGTCAGACGGCGGTCGGACCGGGTCGGCCACCGCTGGCAGAAGAGATTGCGGCGCTCATCCAGCGCCTGGCGCGAGAGAACCCGACCTGGGGGTACGTCAGGATCCAAGGCGAGCTGCGCTGGCTCGGTCATCGGGTTGCCGCCGCTACGGTCCGGCGCGTCCTGCGCCGTTCTGGTCTACCGCCCGCACCGCAGCGAGCAAGCCAGCAGACCTGGCGTTCCTTCCTCCGTTCACAGGCTCACACGCTCCTCGCTTGCGATTTCATGCACGTAGAGACCGTCTTCCTCAAGCGTCTCTATGTCTTCTTCGTCATGGAGATCGCCACCCGGCGCGTTCACGTCCTGGGTGTCACCGCCCACCCGACCGGCGCATGGGTCACCCAACTTGCCCGCAATCTGCTCATGGACCTCGGCGACAGAGCGGGGTGCTTCCGGTTCCTCATCCGTGACCGGGACAGCAAGTTCACCGCCGCGTTCGACGCTGTCTTCGCCGGCAATGGCACAGCCGTCATCCCGACCCCGCCGCAAAGCCCCCGGTCAAACGCGTTCGCCGAACGATGGATACGCACAGCCCGCGCCGAATGCACCGACCGACTCCTCATCACCGGCGAACGACACCTCCGTGCCGTCTTCACCACGTACGCCGAGCACTACAACACCGGACGGGCCCACCGCAGCCTCGACCTACGGGCCCCAGACGACCACCCGAACGTCATCCCTCTACCCGCCGCCACAGTCAGACGCCGCCAGATACTTGGCGGACTGCTCAACGAATACCACACCATGCCGCCCCGGCTGCCTCACGATCCACAGGAAACACCCAGCTCAGCAGCCTGATCGGAATATTGACACCCTTCAGGTATCAGCCCCGACAGCGCAGCCAGCCAGAACCGATCAAAGGGCTCGTAGCGTACTCGGCCGCTGATCTGGCGCCGCAGCACCTCGTTCTCGTGCCGCAACACGAGCAACTCCACGTCCTTCGTCGCCTCCCGGCGCAGCAGCACCCGGGGTATGGACAGCAGCTTGCGAACGACCTTGTACACCAGCGAGACAGTCACGCGGACATGCTGCCAGCCGAGACCGAATACCTGACGCCACCTGCAGCGACGACTTTCCGAGCCCCACACGTCGGCCCCGATCTCAAAGCGGCTGGCTTGCTCGAGATCGGCGACGACACCGTCACGGTTTAGAGGTCAGAGCCCGCAGTCTGCTGGTCTACAGACTCGTCCCGCCTGGCAGCTCCGGCGGTCTCCGGGGCGGTGTAGAAGACGGACGCGCCCTGCTTGGTGCGCTGGGCCTGGTTCTTGGCCACGAGGTTTTCGAGCGTGGTGCGCACGACGGTGGTCTTGACGTTGCGCTCAGGGTGCTGCTTGTCGAGCGCGGCCGTGATTTCGGCTGCGGAGCGGGGCTCGCCCTGGCCAGTCAGATGCTCGCGGACCAAGTCGACGAGAGTGGGCTGGGCCGATGATACGGCGGATGCCTCGGGCGGGTTCTTCTTGCGGGCCTGCTTGGGGGCTGGCGTGGCGGACTTCTTTGCCCGCGGCTGCTTGTCGGCCTTCGAGGCGGCAGCCTTCTTCTTGCGGGGTGCGGGCACTGCTGTGGTGGACTCGGATACAGCGGGTGCTGCCGAGGCTCCGAGGGCCTGCTGGATGTTCACCAGGACGGTGTGGTCCTGCTCCAGAGCGGCCAACTGTGCTTTCAGCGCTTCAATTTCACCGCTGATGCGTTCCTGTTCCTTGAGGTTGCGCTTGAGGTCATCCGCCACCTGCGTGCTGTACTGCGAGGTCAACTGGGTTGGCGGAGCAGTGTTTTTCGACATGTGGTTACGTCCCCTTCTGGGCGCCACGGCTGGTGGGGGAGGGCTCGCCGTGTGTGCGAATCATATGTATGTGCTGTCAGGGTCTGCTGCCACGTGTGCGGGAGCAGGTACTACTCCCGCATGGCAATGTCGTAGTGATAGTACGGAAAGGGCATGTGTCTTGCACTGCCGTGTGTCGCAGACGCAGCGGATCCGAAGTCTGGTGATGGTGAGCGCGCACCTGTGATGGCATAACGGTAGGGAGCCACGAGGACGGTAACGGGGGGAGCTCTTCGGTGTCTCGCGGGACGGTTCCGACGCAGGGTGTGGCTTACTCACTGCTGCACAGCTGGCCCGCTGCGGAGGTTGTCTTTCGACCCCTCGTGAAGCTGGGATGGGAACCACAGCCCGCCGGCACACCGAACTCCTCACCACGGGTAGGTCCGTCGTTAGGACCGCCGACCTCGCCCTGCTCCGCCGCTACGCGCCCTGCCCCTGTGACCCCGCCCCCTTGGAGCACGTAATGCTGGACATCGAAGTGCAGACCGCCGATGCCTGGACCAGGTACGGCGCGCACCACGCCACTCGGGGCAGCGACGTCCCCGAAGTCGACAGGCTGGCGTGGGGCTACTGGCTCGCGGGTCCCGACGAAGAACTCCTCGGCGACCTGACCGGCCTCCGCGTACTGGACCTCGGATCCGGCATCAGCAAATACGCGGCCCACCTCGCCCGCTGCGGCGTCCAGGTCGATTGTGCCGTTCAGAAATGCGTCGCTGCAGATCACTGGGGGTGTCTGGCGGGGCCTGCTGGGGTGCTGGGGTCCTGCCGAGGTGATCGTTTCGCTGGTGTATCGGGTGACGCGGATGCTGTTGTCGGTCCCGGCGGTGCTGTTGCGTCGGCAGGCGGTCAAGGATGCTGAACTGTTGGTGCTCCGGCACGAGAATGCGGTGCTGCGCAGGCAACGTGTGGGCCCGGTTCGATACGAGCCGGGGGATCGGCTCTGGTTCGCGGCGCTGTCCTCGCTGATACCCCGGTGGCGTTGGGTGCAGGTGTTTCCCGTGATACCTGGGACGTTGCTTGGCTGGCAGCGATGGCTTGTCGCGCGCAGATGGGGCTACAGCGATCGCGGGGGGAAGGCGGGTCGGCCGACGACGGCGACGGTGGTGAAGGAGTTGGTGGTGTGGTTGGCGTGGGAGAACCCGCGCTGGGGTTGTCGCAGGATTCAGGGCGAGCTCGCGCGGCTGGGGTATCGGCTCGGCGCCTCGAGGGTCTGGGAGATCTTAACGGCGGCCGGTATCGGTCCGGCTCCCCGCCGTTGCGGACCGACGTGGCGTGAGTTCCTGACAGCGCAGGCCGAGTCCACCATCGCCTGCGACTTCGTGCACATCGATCTGGTGGACCTTCGCCGGGTGTACGCGCTGATCTTCCTGGAGCACGGCACGCGCCGCCTGCATGTCTCTGGGGTGACCGCGCATCCGACCGCGGCGTGGACGGTGCAGCAGGCCCGCAACCTCGCTGTCGAAATGGGCGTGTATCTGGAGTCTCTGCGATTTTTGATCCGCGACCAGGACGTCAAATACACCGAGTCCTTCGACGCGGTCTTCCAGGCCGAGGACATCGAAACCGTGACGACCGCCCCACGGGCCCCGCGGATGAACGCGCACTGCGAGAGAGTCATCGGGACGCTACGACGCGAGGCCTGCGACCACGTGCTGGTCTGGAACGAGGCCCATGCTCGACACGTTCTTGAGAGCTACGCGCGGCACTGCAACGGGCATCGACCACATCAGGCGCGGGCGCAACGCCCTCCTCTCGCCGAACACCAGGCTGCACTGCTGTCCGACCTGAACACCACGCGGCGGCTATGCCGGACTCGTGTCCTCGGCGGCCTGACAAGCCGCGATGAGTTTCTGAACGGCACACGGTAGCCCGGTTGCAGGGCTACGAAGACGGTAATGGGGGGGGAAGGCTGCTGCCGAGGCCAGGCCGAACTGCTGCTTCAGAGCGTGGGTGATCTGGGTGACGGTCCAGCAGGTCGCCGGGTCGGGCCGAAGGAATATCCCGTAGCGAATGTCGTTCAAAGCCGTTTCTCTCTCTTCATGGCGCGATCGGATCCGGGCCGCTGCTGGCCGAGCTGGTCCTGGCACTTCCTGATCGTGGTCTTTAGGTCGGCGACCGCCCGGGTGGGGGCCACGTGGAACGCCCCTCCCGACGCGTCGAGGTCACCCTGCATACCGGAGACGACGGCCCCGCCCTCGTTGTTTCGTGCGTTGGCTTCGGCAGGCGGCCGGCCCGCAGAGCCCGCGTAGTTGGAGAGCAGGACATCGAGAACCAGCCTCTGGCTAGAAGTCGTAGTCGATCTGCCGGCCCGCCAGGGGAACGTGTTCTCGTTTCCCCGGATCGGAAAGGAGGTGGGAAATTGCTCAGCGCTGGCGTTGCGCACGACGGTGTTCGACTGCACCGTGCGACCCGTACTTCGTACGTGGACGGCATGGGCCGCGCCGGGAACATCACCTGGCGCGGTCGTCGCAACGCATCGGTCGCGGTCGTTGTCGGACCCGTCGTCCTCCGCCCGCCGTCCTCCGCATCGCGTCGCATGCAGCGTGCCGGGCCGGTGGCCAGGAGGTGCAAGTGCAGCTACAGCCAGTTGCGCCGCGTGGCCGCCGCCGAAACCGGTGGCGGCCACGCCGGGTCAGGATGCTTCTGGAGTCAACGCTGCATCGTTGCGGGCGAAGGACGGGAATCGCGACGTGAACTCGTCGCTCGCCAGCAGGAGCTGGCGTGCGTATTCCGGTGCGTTCGAGGCCGACATGTCGACGTCGAGTTCGAGAAGGCGTCGGACGTCACCGGGTCCTTCGATGAGGGACCCGCCGACGACGTATCCCGCGTCGTGCAGCTCATCGACGAGCGACCGCTTCAGTGTCGCCAGTGGAAGCAGGATCGTCGAGACGTCCAGTCGCCGCATGTCGTCGCGCCAGTTGCTGTCCATGTCGGGGACGTGCAGAGCGGTTCCGCGAGGGGTGTCTGGCCACTCGTCGGTGTAGTCGCTCAGCGACAGCGGTTCGAAGCTCGTCACCAGGCATCGTGCCTGATCGCGTTCAGGTCGGTCACGCAGCAGCTTCGCGAGGCCGCGTGCCGCGGCCGGCGCCTTGATCTCGACCTGGAGGAGGACGGTCGTCGCATCGAGTACTTCGTCGAACGTGGGGATCCGTTCCCCCGAACCCAGGTCGACGCTCCGCAGCTCGCTGAAGGTGAGCTCCTCGACGGGGGTGTGCAGATGGGGGGTCGACGTTGCGGCGGTTCGGGCGGCTGTCCGATCGTGGATGACCACGAGTACATCGTCTCGTGTCACACGAACGTCGAGTTCGATTTCGTCGACGCCGACGCGTTCTGCGCTGGCGAACGACGACAACGTGTTCTCCGGCGTGTCCGCAACGTTTCCGCGGTGTCCGCAGAGCACAAAGGTGCGTGAGTCTGTCATCAGGACTCCTTCATCCCGTGGGGGGTGTGCTGGCGGGTGCTGTCAGTCGAGCAGCGGATCGAGCGCGTCGGCGAGCCGGGGGCTGGCGATGAGTAGCCGCTCGGCCGTGGGCGCCACGCCGGCGACGACGCGCACGTCGGCTCCCGCCTGGACTGCGATGAGAGTCGCCGCTGCGTAGTCCCAGATCGGAAGTCCCCGCTGGATGTGGGCGTCTGTGCGGCCCTCCGCGACCCCGCAGATCTCCAGTGCCGCGGCCCCGATCAGCCGGAAGTCGCGGATGCGCGGGGTCAGTGTGTTGATGTCCTCAAGGATCTGGGCGCGCCTGGCGAGGTCGTAGTGAATGCCCGTGGACACGAGAGCCTTGTCCAGGGGCACGTTCTCGTTGACGTGCAGCGGCGTTCCGTTCAGGCGGGCGGGATGGCTGACGGCTGCGGTGTACTCCGCCGAGCGCGCCGGTGCGTAGACGCAGGCCGCGACGGAGGTGTGTCCGCCGTCCTCGTCCTTAACCGTTGCGGCAATGGACACCGCGTAGTACGGGGAGCCGTACAGGTAGTTCACGGTGCCGTCGATCGGGTCGACGATCCAGGTGATGCCGCTGCTGCCGGAGACCTCGCCGGTTTCCTCGCCGAAGAATCCGTCGTGCGGTCGCTCTGCGGTCAGCTTTTCCCGGATGAGCGCTTCCACGGCGGTGTCGGCCTGGGTGACGATGTCCAGTTGGCTGGACTTCGTTGTCTCCACGCTGATTCCGGCGTTCCGCATGGTCGTGGCCAGCGTCCCCGCTTCGGCCGCGATACTCCGGGCGATATCAAGCAATTCCAGGGGATCGGGGTTCGTCACGGTGACGCTGTCCTTTCAGTGGTCTTCTGTGCGGTGTCGCAGACGATGTCCACAACCGGCGCGGGCATCAGGTTCGCCCGGGGACGTGACATCCGTGGACGGCACGTGAAGCGATCCTGCAGACAACGGCTCACGGGAGGTGTGCTCCTGCGAGATCGACGGGCCGAGCTACTTCAACCCGCTTCGGGTGAATGGCGATGAGCCGCTTCCGGAGGATGAGGAAGATGATGACCATGGGCAGCGCGGCAAGGACGCCGGCCGGCATCAGCACGTTCCCATCGATTGTGTACGCACCGCGGAGCGAAGCGATGCCTGGTGCGAGGGTGAGCTTGGTGTTGCGTAGGTCATCCTTTGAGCGCGGAGCCGGCGACGCTCTGGATGAAGTATCGCTGGAAGAGGAGGAAGACGATCAGCACCGGAAGCACGAGGAGTGTTCCAAACGCGAACACCTGGCCCCAGTCCGGCGGCTGCTGCGCGGAGAAGACACTCATCTCGAGTGGCAGGGGCCGCACATTCGGGTCGGAGGTCATGAGCAGTGGCCAGAGGAACTTCCCCCATGAGTCGAGGAAGGAGAGGATCGCGACGGTTGCGAATGCTGGCTTCGAGTTCGGGACGACGATGCGGAGGTATACGCCCCAGGAACTCAGGCCGTCCAGGCGGGCAGCCTCTTCCAGGCTCTTGGGGATGTTGAGGAAGAACGTGTAGAAGAGGTACACCGAGAACGCGTTGGCGATGAACGGGATCATCTGCACGAACAGAGTGTCGCGTTGTCCCGACATCAGCCACAGCAGCGGCATCGCGATCGACTCGAACGGCACGATGATCAGCAGGACGACGAGAATGAAGACCTTGTCGCGACCGGCCCATTTCAACCGTGCAAAGGCGTAGCCAGCCATCGAGTTGACGATCAGCCCGGCGATGACGATCACGAACGAGATGACGAATGAGTTGACGAAGAATCGCCAGAAGTATCCGGTGGCATCGGAGTTCAGTGCGGAGAACGCGGCCAGGTAGTTGTTGAAGGACAGGTGCACGGGGAGAAACCCGCTGAAGCCGTTGAGGACCTCGTTCGAGGGCTTCAGGCTGCCGATGACGAGGTAGTAGATCGGGGCGACCATGATGATCGCAGCGATCACCATAACGACGTAGTCGCGAGCATCTGCGAGGGTGCGTCGGCGGTTCCTGGGCCGGAGGGTGGGGGGTGTCACTCTTCGCTCCTCTGTCGAAGCAGTCGTCGCTGGATCAGAGTGATGATCACTACGATGACGAATAGGAATACGGAGATGGCCGATGCCCGGCCGAGATTATTGTCCGAGGAGAGGGAATTCGTCGCCTGGTACAGCACCGTTTGTGTCGCGCTCTCGTTCGCGCCTGCGGTGCGAATGAGGATGTAAACCTGGTCGTAGACGCGGAACGCCAGGATGGTAGTCAGGAGCACGACGAAGATCAGCGTGTTGCGGATACCGGGGACGGTCACGTGAATGAACTGCTGCCATGCGTTGGCGCGGTCAAGGCGGGCGGCTTCGTAACGTTCTTCGGGAATGTCCTGGAGGCCGGCGAGGATGATGACCATCTGGAAGCCGACGCCCTGCCAGACCGAGAGCAGGATGACAGACCCGAGCGCAGTCGCGGACGAGCCGAGCCAGTCCTGCGTGGGGACAAGACCCGCCGTGAGGAAGTGGACCGAGGCGTTGAGCAGACCGTCTGAGCTGCGGTCCAGGATCAGCCGCCAGATGACGGCGACGAGCGCCATCGGGAAGACGACGGGCATGAAGAACAACGTGCGGAAGAAGCGCACGCCTCTCAGCTTGCGGTTGAGCAGGACCGCGAGGAGGAGCGCGAGTCCTGTCTGAGCCGGGATGACGACGATCGCGAAGACGAGGTTGTTGATCAGGGAACGGAGGAACGCTCCTGAGACCAGGGGGTCGGTGAACAGCCGAATGTACTGGTCGAGGCCGACGAAGGTGGCTGGCCGAACCTGATTGATCTGCACGTTGAACAGGGACAGGGCGATTGCGGTGATGAAGGGGACGGCGATGAACGCGATCAGCCCCGCGACGGCGGGGAGGGCCATGAGGATGCCCGTGGCGGTGTCCCGGTTCGGTCGCCGTCGGCGGGCCCGACGTGTGCGTGCGCTCGAAGCGGTGGTAGCGGTGGGAAGGCCTGGCTCAGCCATGAGATCTCTTTCGGGAGATGGGTGTGGGTGCCCTGCGCCCACACCCGTTGTTCCTACTTGTAGTTGCTGTTGTCGGCGAAGTTCGAGTCGATTGCCCTGGCAGCGTTGGTGAGCTCAGTCTTCGGGTCGGCGCCGCCGTAGATGGCGGACAGGGCACTTCCGAACTTCGCTGTGACGGTCGGGTATCCCGGGGTGACCGGGCGGTAGATGGCGGCGCAGTCGCTGGTCACCTTGTCAGCCGCGCAGGCCTTTGCCAGCTGCTTACCCCACAGCGCCAGGGCGCCTCCGGTCTTGTACAGGCTCGCGTCGGCGAACGCGGATTTCGTCGCGGGCGGAGCGCCGTTTGCCTTGACCATGGCGTTGACGCTGGTGTCGCTCAGCAGGTAGTCGAGGAATGCGCCGGCGGCCTTGCCGTTCTTGGTGCCGGCGCCGATTCCCCACGTCCAGGAGCCGACGCCAGACTTCGCTCCGTCACCGAGGTTGGGCAGCGGCAATGCCACCAGGTTCTTGCCGAGGGCCTTGCTGTTGTCCGGGTACAGCCAGTGGCCACTCCACTGCAGACCTACCTTGCCGTCGGGGAAGGCCTTGCCGTCGGGGCTGGAGGCTACGTACGGCTTCCACGACGCGAACGTCTTCAGGGCCTTGACGCTTGCGGCCGAGTTGAGGGCGCCGGAGGCCTTGTTGTCCTTGAGGATGCCTCCGCCGGCGGAGTAGATCAGGGGGGAGAACGCGTAGATGCCCCACTCGCCGGACAGGCCTGACTCTCTGAGGTCGATCGCCTTGCCGGACGGGGAGACCGCGGCGACTTTCTTCAGGACATCAGCGAACTGGCTAGTTGTCCAAGCCTGATCGCTGGAAGTCGGGATGGGGACGCCGGCGGCCGCCAGGAGCTTCTTGTTGCCGTACAGGCCGATGGCGGAGTCGAACTGGGCAAGCCCATAGAGCTTGTGGTCGTAGGTGCCTTCCGCGATGGAGCCGGCGGTCGCGTTATCGATGGTGGCCTTGGAGACGTAGTCGCTGAGTGGGCTGATCCGCTTGTTGTAGGCGAAGGAGGCGAGGGTCGGGCCGTCGATGTCCATCACATCCGGGAGCTTGTCCGCGGGGGTGTTGGTGATGGTCTGCGTGTACGTGTCGCCCGGGATCAGCCGGAGCGACGCCTTGACCTTCGACTGGGACGAGTTGAAGCCGTTGACGGCCGCCTTGATCGCGGCGACCTCAGCTTCCTGGCCCTGGTGCGACCAGATCTGGATCGTCCCGGTTCCGTCGCCGGCCGCGGACTGGGGTTCGCTGGAGCTGCAGCCGGTGATGACAGCGACGGCGGTGACCGCGGCGAGAGCTGCGAGGCTTCCTCGACGCGCAGCGCGCTTGATGTTCATGATTCTCCTCTTGTCGTGCGCTGGGGCTGGGATCACGGGTTGGGTGGCTGGGGCCTCAGTCCGCCGCGTCTGCCACGGCGGTCCGAAGCTGGAGGGTGCTGCGTTACAGCGGTGAGGAATCGAAAGCGGCATCGTCGACAGCCAGGTAACCGTCCGCGTCGAGGCTGACCGGGAGGGGATCGCTGATCACGCCACGGAAGTCGCTTCCGGGTTCGGCGCCGATGAAGCACATGAGGGACCATTGGGCGTCGCGATCTGCCACGAGCCGGCCGGAGTAGTGAAATGACGTCGTGATCGGGCGCGCGGCCCGCACATCCATGTGCTCATGAGGCGCAGAGATGGGAAGCGCCCACGTGCCCGGGTCGCCCTGGCGCGCCGGGTTGTCGGCTGAAAGCGTGTTCGGTCCGCACGAGAACACGAGCCACCATTGCCCGTCGATTTGCGCGACCTGCGGCACCTCAAGGTGAGCGAATCCTGCACCGGGATCGGACAGCGGCGGGAGGATTTCCCACTCCTGAAGGTCCGGTGAGTACGCGTGCCCGATCACTCCGCGGTTGTCGAGAGGCCCCTCCTTGGCACGGGCGGTGACGAGCATGTGCCACCCAGATCCGTTCGGATCACGGAAGACCCACGGGTCCCGCCACGCTTCCTCTTTCCAGCCCTCGCCGGGCACGTACGTCTCGTACCAACGCGGATCAGCACGGGTGATGGGGCCAGGAAGTTTTTCCCAGGTGGTCAGGTCCGAAGACACGGCGACCCCGACTGTCTCGATGTTGGCGTACTCCGGTTCAGGGTGCAGGAATCGAGAGCCGGTGTAGAACATGCGCCAGAGGCCGTCATCTCCGCGGACAACGCAGCCCGTCCACGTCGCCGTGGCGTCGAACGCGCCCTCGTCCCCAGCCTCGAAGGCGCGCCCGACGATCTCCCATGTACGGAGATCCGTAGAGACCGCGTGACCGATACGGGCGGCGCGGTGGCGCCGTTGTGGATCCCCCAGACTGTGGGGAGCGTTCAGGAAGTAGAGGTGGAAACGATCCGTATCCTGGGCGATCCAGAAGTCCCATGCCCACCCGTCGGGAACCTTCAGCATGAGTGCTCTCCCTTGGTGTACTCATCCAACGGCTGCAATGCGCCTCCGTCGACGTAGTTCGGAGCCGTGGAGCTTTGCCACATGACGTCAAGGCCTTCGCCTGCGCCGAGGGGGACGTCGAGCCGGTAGTACTGGTCCACCGGGACCTGCTGGAGGTAAAGCTTGACGTCCGGGTTCGCAGCCTTGAGTCCATCCACGGCCTTCTGAACACCCGCCTTCTGGGTGGGGCCCCAGATCATCAAGCTCAGATTGATGGAACCGCTGGTGTGCGTCGGTGATGCTGAACAGCCGACGATGCCGGTGTTGAGGGCTGCCGCGCCGACAGCAGTGGAATCGGAACCTTGGGCGCGCTTGAACGAGAGCATCTCTCCGGACCTCCTTCGATCTCCTGCTGTGGGGCGCCTTCTGCGACCGAAACTGTCAGCCACGGGCCGAGACCGTTCCTACGCCTCTTGGCCACCGGAGTGACGACGTACGGGAAGGCCTATGTACTGCTTCGCCCGGCACCTCACACGTCTGCGACGCTACGGGAACGTTCCCGGTCCGACAATGGGCGTGAAAGTATCAGAGGTCGTTCGACGTGAACAAGCAACACTTGCGTAAACGTGAAGTGGCCGCAAAAATCCGAAATGATAGACCGGCGTTCTTGCCCGAGGGGGGCGATGCACGTAACCTGCCCCGCCGGGAACGCTCCCGGCTCGATGGTGTGCCGGGCACCTACCATCAGCCAGGAAAGGAGCGCCCGTGACCGATCCCGGTCTCATATTCGGACTCTCGTTCAGGATCCTCGTCGCCATGGTGCTGGGCGCGGCGATCGGCCTGGAACGGCAATGGCAGCTGCGCACTGCCGGCATCCGCACCAACGCCCTGGTCTCCGTCGGTGCGTGCCTGTTCGTCTTCATGGGAGCCGTCGGGCTCGGCGAGAACCCCGGAGCCGACCCCACGCGGGTGGCGGCGCAGGTCGTGTCCGGCATCGGTTTCCTCGGCGCCGGCGTCATCCTGCGGGACGGGTTCAACATCCGCGGACTGACCACGGCAGCGACCCTGTGGTGTGCCGCAGCGATCGGCTCCCTCGCCGGAGCCGGGATGGAGATCATGGCGCTCATCGGCTGCGTGGCGATCATCGCGACCAACACACTCCTGCGCCCCCTGGGCCGGTTCGTCAACGGCCGCCAGCGAAACCCCGGCGCGTCACCGCAGCAGGCGGGCGACGAGGACGACGAGCCGACCGACTACATGCTCGAGGTCGTCACCACCGACAAGAGCGAACCGCGCGTCAGGGCGATGGTCCTGCAGGCCGTGGACCGGCCGGAATACACACTCCGCTCGCTCAACATACGGCCCGGAAAGAGTTCGCAGACCAAGGTCCTGGCGGGTGTGTCGGCGCAGCACGCCGGTGACTCGGAGGGCCTGGAGATCGCCGTCCAGCGCATCGGCATGGACCCGAAGGTGACATCGAGCCGATGGTGGCCGGCCGAAACCGATGACTGACCGGGCCCTCCCGGCCGCGCAGGGGTCACGGCAGGCGGGGAAGTCTGCCTGCCGTGCGGCCTTCGATGAGACTGCCCCGAAGCTCGACCAGGCGGTCCTGGTCGGTCTTGCCTTCGATCTTGTCGAGCAGGAGATTGATCGAGGTCCTGCCGATCTCCTCCACCGGCTGGCGGAACGTGGTGAGCCCAAGGTATGGGGTGTTCAGCGGGCCGAAGCCGTCGTAACCGGTCACCGTGCAGTCCTCGGGTGCCGACTGCCCTCGCTGCCTCAGGACCTCCAGGGCATCGACCGCTGACCCGTCCGTGGGGCACATGATGGCCGTCACTCCGGCGCCGTCGAGCTGGTCGGTGATCGCCTGGGTCGCCTCTCGGTCGGTGGCGACGTGCCAGACGACGGGTGTTTTCCCTACGGCGCGTATGCGCTCGACCATGGCGAAGCCGCGGGCGTACTGGCTCAGGGAGTAGGCCTCGTCGGCCAGGACGACCGCGATGCGCTCGTGTCCGAGCTGTAGCAGGTGCTCCGCCAGCACGGTGCCGCCGTCGGCGTCGTCACAGAACACGCTGGTGATGCCCCGGCTCGTCTCGCGCCGGCCCGCCACCACGATCGGTACCCGGTCGATGAATGGGACGATCTCCTCCGAAGGCAGACGGGCCGACGACACCACCAAGCCGTCCACCTGCAACGAGACGAGATTCCTCAGCGCACGCAGCGCGTCGGCGACACCCAGGTCGGCGGCGCTCGTGGCGGTGACGACCTGATAGCCGCGGTCCTCGGCCGCGCGCTGCATCGCCGTCTGCAGCAAAGCATAAAACGGCCGTGTCATGTCCCTGAGCAGGACACCGACTGTCTTCGTCTGCGAGCTGACGAGCCCCCGGGCCATGGCGTTGGCCACGTAGCCGAGCTTGCGCGCGGCACGCTCGACCTTCTCCCGGGTCTCTGCGCTTACCTCGCCCTGCCCCGACAGGGCGCGCGACACGGCAGACTTGGAGACCCCTGCTTCCGCGGCGATGTCCAAGATCGTGGGAGCCTTGCCGCGGGCCCTCGTCATCCGTTCCAGCTCCCCACTACGCGTTAGCCAATGCCATCCGGGAACGTTCCCTGCCAACGACTATAACCGGTGGCCCTAGCAGTGATCTCCCATCGTAGCGGCCCGAAAGCACAGAGCGAGGGTGGAAGGGGCGATGGCCTGACCTGCCGTGAACCGGTACCGGCAAAGCTATCTCGTTGAAGGATTCGGCGGGTGCGGATGCAGGAGCAAAATCACTCGGCCACTGCCCTCACATGAGCGTCGGTCGGTGCGGTTGCCTGGCTGCCGGCGGCGCGTCAGCTTGCTCTCGGCAGTTCGGAGCGGGTGAGGCGGTGGTCGATCGTCGCGGCTGCGGTCTGGAGCATGGAGATTGCCTGGTTCAGGAAGGGGCTGGGGTCCGAGGTGCGGCGGACTGCTAAGACCCGGCGCACATGCGAGGGGCGGGTGAGCCGGATGACGCGCACCTCGTGGGATTCGATCATGCCTAGTGCCGCATCAGGCAACGTTCGCCCTGTTCGCTGCGGCTTTGGTTCGAAGGGCCGCGACCGCAGCATCGGCGGCGGAGGAGGAGGACGTCGGCCGGCGAGGGCCCGCGCTAAGTTGAGAATCCTTGGACCGGCGGGCTGCTGTTCCGGCTACGGTCTCGATCATGTTCAGGTCAGGGATGGGGTTCCTCGCGTTGTTCGGGCTCGGCTGGTGGCTGCTGGGCTCGAGCGCATTCGGCGGGTTGTTGTGGCAGGTCCTGGTCGTAGTTGGCTGTGCCGTCATGGTGGGGCTGATGCTCGCCGCGCGCCGTTTCCTTCCTTCGTCGGCAGGGGGGCCATTCCCCGTTGGGCGACGTCGACGGTTCCACCAAATCAACGGGCTTCAGTGGCTGTTGATCATCGCTATCGCCGCAGTCTGCCGTCGTGTCGGGGTGCCGGTGATCATTCCCCCGCTGATTGCGGTCGTCGTCGGGCTCCACTTCCTGCCGTTGGCGGCGGTGTTCGAGCAGCCCCGACTGCGAATACCGGCGGGCCTGTTGATCGCTTCCGGGGCGGCGGGTGTGACCGTCTGGCTCACGAACGGCCCGGACGAGACCGTTCGCCTCGTGGTGGGCGTTATTTCTGCGCTCTCCCTTTGGGGGATGGCGATATGGACAGTCGCAGGGGCGGCATCCGCTGCCGGGCAAGGGGCAGGAAATGAGGGATCTGGCGACGCGTGACCGCCATCCTGTCTTGGTGGCTGAGCGAGTACGCGTGCGTGAGATCGGAGATGACGAGGGGCGGCGGCTGCTGCGGATCATCCGAAGGGGCACTGGGTCGGTGGTGACCTGGCGGCGGGCCCAGGTCGTCCTGCTGTCCGCTCAAGGCATGCCGGTCGCGAAAATCGCCGAGGTGTCGTTCACCAGCGCCGACCGGGTCCGCAATGTGATCCACAACTTCAACACGGACGGCTTCGACTCGCTCTACCCGAAGTACAAGGGCGGCCGCCCGAAGACGTTCACGCTGCCCGAGCGCCGCGAGATCAAGAAGATCGCCAAGTCCAAGCCGACCGAGCACGACCTGCCGTTCTCGACCTGGAGCCTGGCCAAGCTGGCGGACTTCCTGGTCGCCGAGGGGGTGGTCGACGAAATCAGCCACGAGGGCCTGCGCATCCTGCTCCGTGAGGAAGGCGTTTCCTTTCAACGCCTGAAGACCTGGAAGACCTCCCGTGATCCCAACTACGCGGCCAAGAAGGCTCGCGTCGAACACCTCTACGCGATCGCCGACGACGAGGTCATACCTGAGGAGGGCGAGCCCGAAGTGGTCTTCTGCATGGACGAGTTTGGGCCGCTCAACCTGATGCCGCACCCCGGACGGCAGTGGGCCGAACGCGGGGGCAAGCACAAAGACCCCGACCGCGAACCCCGCCGCAGACGGCGGGCGACCTACAACCGCTACGGGGGAGTGCGGCACCTGTTCGCCGCCCTGGACCTGGCCAAGAACAGGCTCTACGGCCACATCAAGCCCATCAAGAAGCGCACGCAGTTCCTGGAGTTCTGCCGCTACCTACGCAGCCTCTACCCGCCCGATGTCCGTATCGCGATCGTCTGTGACAACTTCTCCCCGCACCTGACAACGAAGAAGTGCCAGCGCGTCGGCATCTGGGCAGCGGCGAACAACGTCGAGATCGCCTACACACCCACCAACAGTTCCTGGCTGAACCGGATCGAGGCCCAGTTCACCGCGCTGCGGTACTTCACTCTCGACGGCACCGACCACGTCGACCACAAGGAACAGGGCAGCATGATCCGCCGCTACATCATCTGGCGAAACCGCTATGCCGACGACCAGCACCTCCGCACACTCGTCGACAGGGCGAACGTTGCCTGATGCGGCACTAGCGACGCAGGACCGCGTTCTCGTGCCGCAGCACCAGCAGTTCCGCGTCCTTCGCCGTCCCGCGACGGAGGAGAACTGATGGAACGCTCAGCAGTTTCCGGGTCACGTTGTACAGCAAGGACACGATCACGGAGGACATGATCCCAGCGGACTGCTCGCACCCGGCTCACCTGCGGCGATGACTTTTCGAGCGGCACAGGCTCAGAACTTCTCGGCGACGTGCTTGCCGAGATCGAGTTCGATTCCCTGAGGCTGCTGCAAGCCGCGTTCGAAGAGGCTGCGCAGGTGATCCGCGTTCTCCGGACGCATCGACGTGCGCCTGAAGGCGGCCATAGCGGCTGCGTAGTCCCCCGCTGGGATTGCGGTGGCCGCGTCGACGAACTCCTTCGCGCCGGAGACCCCGGCCTTGCTGAAGCCGGCGATGCGGCGGGCGAAGGTGTCGACGAAGTCGTCCAGCTCGTCCTCGGGAAGAACGCGGTTGACGTAGCCGTATTCGGCGGCGAGATGGGCCGGGAAGTCGTCTCCTCCCACCACGATCTCCATCGCGCGGCCCCGGCCCACCAACTCGGCCAGTCGCC
The DNA here is from genome assembly GCF_003721215.1 of Streptomyces botrytidirepellens. Lineage (NCBI taxonomy): Bacteria > Bacillati > Actinomycetota > Actinomycetes > Kitasatosporales > Streptomycetaceae > Streptomyces > Streptomyces botrytidirepellens. The sequence goes on along the minus strand of NZ_RIBZ01000078.1, from coordinate 28,158 downwards.
CCATCGGGTTGCCACCGGGTACGGCGCCGAAGCCCACCTCGGGCTGTCCCAGGATGGCGTTGGTACCGGCGAAGCGGATGTCCGTGTTCAGGACGAACTCACTTCCCGCTCCTCGGACACGGCCCTTGATGGCCGAGATCGTGACAGCCGGGACCTTGCTGAGGCGCAGAAGGCTGTCCGGGTAGGGGAGGAGTCCGGTGGGGCCCGGGGCCGTGGTGTACACGCGCTCGATCTCGGACAAGAGGTCGAAGTGTGCCATGAAGAAGTCGGGGTTGGCACTCTGGAACACCACGACGGTCAGATCGGGGTCCTCCTCCATACGGGTCACCAGATCGGCAAGCTGCTCGATGGTGTCCGGATCGATGAGGTTGATCGGGCCGTTCTCGAAGGTCACCTTCCAGTAGGACGGCGACACCGCATGTACCTGAAATTGCGAGTGATTGCTCATGGGGGCGATGCTAGAGAGTCTGACTTTAAAAATGCAACCCAGTCTGGACGTGACTGTGACCCCACTTTCGAGGGAAGCGGTGAGTTCGAGGGCGCCGGACTGTCACCGCATCGGCGCTGAGCAGGCATGTCCGTCGTCCGGCTGCGCGGATGGCGCCGCGAGCCGCCGGAAGAGGAGGTGATGCGGGTGGGATTCTTGCTGCTGTTCATGGCGCAGCCCCCGAAGGCTCTCGCGCATCCTGACGCCGCAGAAGGAGTGCCAGGAGAAAGCCTCGGTGACTGCTCGGGCCGTCAAGAGATCCATGGACCCAGGAGTGCTCACTGGAGTGCGGGCAGGTTCTCTGTGTACCGCCCCAGCGCGGGTCCTGTGGGCCGCCGGCCCTCGCCGTTCCGCCGCATCCCGGATACCGCTGCAGTCGGCTGGGCGGGATCAGGAACTTGTTGGCGGGGGACGCCGTCAGCCGGACTGGCTGGCGGGTGGTCGACCCAGTGGACGACACCTACCGCAGGCAGATGAACCGGCAGCTCGCCGTGCAGGAGTCCCGCCACAAGCTGGCCCGGGACATCTGCCACGGCAAGCGTGGGCAGATCATGGAGGCGTACCGCGAGGGCCAGGAGGACCAGCTCGGCGCGCTCGGCCTGGTCCTGAACGCGACCGTGCTGTGGACGACCACTACCGGACGCCGCCTCGCCCAGCTGCGGTCGCTGCCGCCCGAGGAGCGTGAGCACGACGTTCTGGACGAGGACGTGGCCCGGCTCTCCCCGCTCAAGCACGCCAACCTCAACGTGCTGGGCCGCTACAGCATCCGCGCTTCGGTCCCGGCCGACGGCGGCCTGCGCCCGCTGCGCGGCCCCATCGCGCCGGAGCTTGACGAGGACGACGGTGGGCAGGGCTGACCCGGACCCAAGGCCGACGGCAGGTGCCTTGCCGGTGCGGCAACACTCTGTCTGGACCGGAGGCCAGGTGACTTCCGAGTGCCGCCTGGCCGTCCTGGATCCGTCGCGTCGGGGGCCGGGCGGGTCGGGGCCTGCTGGCGGCGTCAGGCACCGCTGACAACCCGCATGAAGACCGTCGGTTCAGTGTGCTCGTTGAGGTAGGCATACTGCTGGTCGCTGGGGATGGTGGCGCTCTGCCCCGGCCCCACCATCTGCGGTCCGGTTTCCAGGGCGAGGGTGAGACGGCCGGCGAGGACGTGGTGGATCTCCTGTGCTCCGGGCCGGTCGGGTTCGGCGTCGTAACGGCCGCCTGGGGTGAGGGTCCAGCGCCATAGTTCGGCGCGCGGGTTCTCGGTGGCGCCCAGCAGGAGGGCGGTGCTGCCGTCCCGGGCCTCCCATACGAGCGTGCCTTCGGCTTCCGCGCCGGGCGCGTCGTTCTCAGGCAGGGCGAGGGCGGCGAAGTCGGTGTCGAGGGCGAGGGCGACGCGGTCGACGGTGGCGAGGCTGGGGTTGGCCTGGCCGAGTTCGATGTCGGTGAGCATGCGCCGGCTGAGCTTGGCGGCGTCGGCGAGCTGCTGGACGCCCCAGCCTCGCTGTTTGCGCAGCGTGCGGATGCGCCTGCCGATACGGGTGACGAACTCCTGCGTTGCCTGACTGTCGGGGGCGCTCTCGCTGCTCATGGTGAGCACTATAGTGCACAAAAAAGTTGCCACCCGATCGAGTGGGCAATATATTGCTCATTATGCGTGTGATCAGCTCTCCCCGCGTCTCCGAGCAGGCCGTCCTCGCCGCTCTCCGCGACGCCTTCGGGGCCCCTTCCCTCCGTACGGCACCGACTCCGGGCCAGTTCGTCGTCGACCTGCCCGGTGGCGGTGACGTCATCCACTACCCGGCCGTCCTGCCCCATGCCGACGTCTACTCGGTCAAGGTCTCCCCGTACCTGCCCGACCCTGCCGGTCCCGCCGTGGTCACGGCGTGGACGATGCTCGTGAGCCTGTCCACCGGACAGCCGCTCGCGCTGCTGGACGCCTCCAAGCTGACTGTCGAGCGCACCGCGGCCACCACCGTGCTCGCCACCGACCTGCTCCTGCCGCCCGGCGCCCGCACCGCGGCCGTCATCGGTTACGGGCGCGTCGGCCGTGCGCACGCCCGCTACCTGCGCCACCTGCGCCCCGGCATGACCGTCCGCGCGTTCTCACCGAAGGGCGTCGACGAGGCCGACGACGGCGTCCAGGCCGCGGCGAACCTTGAGGACGCGGTGACGGGTGCGGACCTGGTGATGCTGTGCACCTCGGCCGCCGACGATGTGATCGACCCCCGTGCCCTGCCCGCAGGCACGGTCGTCACCTCGATCTCGACCAACGCCCCCGGCGCCCGCGAGATCCCGCCCGCCGCCGTCGAGGCCCTCGACGTCTACGTCGACGCGCTCACCACCCTGCAGGTCGCCGCCGACCTGACCCGCGCCGCCGCTGACGGCTGGGACCCCGCCGCCGTGCGCGGCGACCTGGCCGGCCTCGTGGCCGGCCGCGCCCAGGGCCCGAGCGGCGAGCGGCCGGTGTACTTCCGGTCCGTGGGACTGGGCATCGAGGACGCGGCCGTCGCCTGGGCCGCCCTGTACAACGACAATGCCATGACGAAGGGACAGTCCCGGTGAAGATCCGCCCGTTCGCCGTCGAGCAGTGGATGAACGACTACGAGGAGACCTGCCGCCACAACCTCGCCGAGACCTGCGTCCGCTCCCTGACCACCGGCGAATTGCTTCAGATGTCCGGACGGCGGGAGGAGATTCTTGCCGAACTCGACGACACCCCGCTCACCTACGGCCCCATCGCCGGTAGCCCCCGCCTGCGTGGCCTCGTCGCCGGCCTCTACGAGAGCCGGGGCCCGGACAACGTCCTGATCACCCACGGCGCGATCGGCGCGAACACCCTCGTGCACGCCACCCTCGTTGAACCCGCCGACCACATCGTGGCCGTCGTCCCCACCTACCAGCAGCACTACTCCATCCCCGACAGCTACGGCGCCCGCGTCACCCAACTGCCGCTGCGCGAGGAGAACGGCTGGCTGCCCGACCTCGACGAACTCGACCGCCTGGTCTCGGCCGACACCAAGCTCATCGCCGTCAACAATCCCAACAACCCCACCGGCGCCCTCATCGACGAAGCCGGACTGGCCCGCATCGTCAAGATTGCCGAACGGGTCGGGGCATGGGTGTTGTGCGACGAGGTTTACCGGGGCGTCGACCAATACGGCGACGGCTTCACCGCCTCGATCGCCGACCTGTACGAGCTCGGCATCTCCACCGGCAGCATGTCCAAGCCCTACTCCCTGGCCGGACTGCGCCTGGGCTGGATCGTCGGCCCCACCCGCCTCCTCGCCGAGGTAGCCACCCACCGGGACTACACCACCATCAGCGTCGGACGCGTCGACGACCTCCTGGCCTGCGTCGCCCTGGAGAACAAGGACGCCGTCCTCGCCCGCTCCCACCAGATCACCCGCACCAACCTCGCCATCCTCGACGAGTGGGTCACCGGCCGTGACGACATCACCTACGTCAAACCGGCCTCGGGCACCACCGCGCTCCTGCGCTACAACGCCCCGATCGGTTCCTACGAGTTCTGCACCCGCCTACTCGGGGAGACCGGCGTCATGTTCACCCCCGGCGCCGCCTTCGGCATCGAGCACACCGTCCGCATCGGCTTCGCCGACGACACCGAGACCGTGTGCACCGGCCTGGAACTGGTCGGCCAGTTCCTCGACCGCCTCGCCCAGGACTGACTCACCGGCAAGAGGGCCGGGGGAACCCGGGTGCTCCGCCTGAAGAAGGCGCTGCGCATCCCGACCCGGCGGACCGGGGGCCGGGTCGGCCATGGCGCCCGGGCACTCCGCCGCCGGCGCCGATCGACCCGGACCTGCCGAGCGCGGACATCCGCATCGGGTACGCCCGCTGCTCGACGCTCACCCAGGAACTCCGGTCGCAGGTCGACGCGCCCGACAAGCACGGCATCGAGCGTCCTGCTTCTCCGAGTGCGCCAAGACCAGGACGCCGTCGATGTCCACGATCACTTGCCCGCACGCGTCCGGCGCCGCATCCCCGGCCAATCGCCAGACGTGTTCGCGCACTTCGGCGCGGGCGATGCGGAGCGCAGCCAAGACCCGCTTGCCGCCTGACGCCAGCCTGCCGACCAGACGAGAGACCGTGGGGTCCGAGGCCACAGGCCCGAACACGGCCGACTCGGCCCGCAACAGGGCCACATCGGCCAGGCAGTCCCCGCCCAGCGCGACGGCGAGCGCCACATCCATCAGGATCTTGCCCGGATCGTGCACCGCCCGCGGACGCCGCCACGGCGAGAGCGCCGCCGATATCGCCCCATCCAGTCCGGCTTTCCGGACGGTCTCCACCAGCAGTACGCCGCCCGCCTGGCTGACGACTCCACGGCCGCCGCCCTCGACATGAACACGTGGGTAGGACCCGGTACGCTTCTTCACCCGAGAAATACTCCTAAGCCAGCAACGGACAAGACCCTCAGCAAGTCTCATCGTTGCAGCTCAGGAGCATTTCTTACGTTTTCGATCAGGGTGCGGACAGCTCGCCCCTGCGAGGGCCCGAGGCTAGTCGGCGCGGCCTGTCGCTGCCACGGTCACGCCCAGGCCGATCATTGCGAAGCCGCCCGCCCCGCCGACCATCGAAAGGCGGCGATCCGAGCGGGCGAACCAGGAACGGGCCGCCGAGGCGCCCAGGCCCCACAGGGTGTCCGTAATCATGCCTATGGCGACCGGGACCAGCCCCAACACCATCATCTGGAGGGGGACTTGGCCCGCCGAGTGATCCACGAACTGCGGCAGCACCGCCGCGAAGAAGACGACGCCCTTCGGGTTGGTGACGCCCACGAAAATACCGTCCAGGATCGTGCGCAGATCACCGCGCCGCTCACCCGCCGGGGCCTCCATGTCCCCCGCGCGCATCTCCTTGCGGTGCCGGAACGCCTGCACGCCGAGGTAGACGAGATACGCCGCTCCGGCCAGCTTCACACCCATGAACACCGTCGCCGAACTCTCCACCAGCGCGCCGAGGCCCCACGCCACAGCGATCACCAGGAGGTACGAACCGACCAGGTTGCCCAGGACCGTCGCGAGCGCCGTGCGGCGGCCGTGCGCGAGGGCTCTGCCGATCACAAACAGCACGCTCGGCCCCGGAATCACGATCACCAGCAGCGACATCGCCGCGAACGCGAGAATACTCTCCGTGGACACCATAAGTCCGCCACCTCCTGGATTGCCGTCCAGAGGTCATACAAACAGATGGCGGACCGTCCACTCCAGGCTCATCCACCTGCCGAGACACCTGAGGAGTGCAGCCTTCCCGACGACGAACAGGACCCTAGACAAGTCCCATCGTCCCAGGTCAGCGGCACACCTCACTCATCCGAACAAGCTTCGGACAGGTCACCTCGTGAAAGCGCGAGGCTAGTCTTGGAGATGCTCGCCGGCCCCCTGCCCGGCATCTACGACCCCACAGGCCCGGGAAAGCTGCTGTTCGCATTCTTCGCGGCGATGGCGCAGACCGAGCGGGAGGACATCCGCGAGTCCACGTCCGAAGGGCTCGACACCGCGGCCCGCAAGGGCAAGCACGGCGGCCGCCCGTCATAACCTACGACATGCTCCACACCGTGCTCCGCCGCCGCGCGGCCGGCGAGCCCGTCGAGCAGATTCAGCCCGACCTGATCATCCCCACCGGCAAGCGCAAGGACCAGAACCCCTCGGTGGCCAGCATCTACCGGGCACTCGCCGAGCACGCCAAGCGCGAGGCATACCCCGAAGCCGTCGCCCAGGCACACGCCGACTTCTCCGCCCTCCAGGCCGGGGAAGTCCGGAGCCACGGGCCAAGTCACAGCCCGTACGGTGACACGCCTCCAGGGGCACGGGAGCGCTTAGCGCTAACGGCTGTTCCGTAGTTCCCCGAGGCCGGACGAGTTCTGAGGGTCAGGTGCTGCCATCAGCGACACATCCTCCATGGGAACCTCGCGACCATCGTCATCGAGAAACCCCACGTGGACGGCCCGACCCGTGGAGCGGGTCCGCTGGGAAGCGGAGGGACCTGCGGGCCGCGGACGGTGACGGTCCCCCCACTGCTGCAGCGCACCCAGGACGGGCTGCAGTTCGAGCCCGGCCGGCGTCAGATGGTAGCTCTGCCGGTGCCTGCTACCGGCCTCCTGGTATGCCAGCGTCCGCAGCACTCCGGCGTCGACGAGAACCTTGAGTCGGTCACTGAGCAGGTTCGACGCGATGCCGAGAGCTGACCGGATTTCAGCGAACCGGTGCCTGCCGTAGAGGACCTCACGCAGCACCAGCAGAGTCCACCGCTCGCCGAGTATCTGCAGGCTCCGCTCCATGGAACAGGCCGGCTCGTCATCCATAGGGCCGGACACGTGCCTTCCTGACGGCACAGAACTCACCTCCACATCGACGCCGGGTACTCGTTCCGGTGGCCACATACGCCCCGCAGCCCGCACGACCTGAGTTTACTATCACTAACCAGATGGCACGTACGCCTGCCGGGCGGGAGCAGGCGACTCGGGCAGGTCCTGCCACGGGGTGGACGGCGTGCATCACGCGCAAGATCCCACACAGGCAAAGGGACGCGGCAGGTAAGCAGAAACAACCGTGCACCCCCTCGCAGACCGGGCCGATTGCACGCCGCGGCCGCCGACCTGGCGCATGTAACGGCGAGACGGGCTGGCCAGTACGACCGGCGAGCCAGTGATCCGGTCAGTAAGGCGCAGCCGGGGGCGTCCGCAGCGGACGCCGGACATGGACGGCGCTGCGGGAACCGCGGCCAGCCAGCCGTCAGGCGCGGCGCCTCCGGCGAAGGCCGCCCGCTCCGGATTCCACGGAGCGGGCCGCAAGGCCTGGCGGCGTTCGTTCGCCTCCGGTCGTGGAGCCTGCGAGGGTCACGTCTTGGAACTGGAACCTGCGCTACTTCCGGCCGGGGGAGGCGGCGGTCGGCATCAGTGCCACGGAGCTTTCGTCGACTTCGTTTCCGTCGTCGTCGATGAACCCGACGTGCACCGGTCGTTCGGTGCCCTCGACCAGGCGCAGGATGCTCGGCCCGTCCGGCCACGGCAGGTACTTGTCGCCCCATTGCTGCAGGCCGAGCAGGACGACGAGGAGCTCCCGGCCCGCATCCGTGAGCACGTACGAGAAGCGAGCCCGCTCCCTGGGCTCCCGATAGGGCACCTTCTCCATCACGCCGTATTCGACCAGCGTGTTCAGGCGTGCGGTGAGAACATCCGGCGCCACACCGAGCCCGCTGCGGAACTCCGAGAACCGGCTCGACCCCGCCACGGCCTCGCGCAGGATCAGAAACGTCCAGCGCTCGCCCAGCACGCCCAGGCTGCGGGCGATAGCGCAACTGTCATTCGGAATCTTGCCCATGCTGCAACCCTACCCTGAGTTGCTTCTTCCAACCCAGGTGGTCTACATTGGAAAAACCTACCCAGCAGGAGTTGCGCCATGCAGATCGAAGGACAGACGGCACTGGTCACCGGGGCGAACCGCGGCCTGGGACGTCACCTGGCGAAGCAGTTGCGCGACCGCGGCGCGACCGTCTACGCGGCCGCCCGCAATCCCGCAGCCGTCGGCCTCGACGGCGTGAAGCCGATCGCCCTCGACGTGACCGATCCCGCCTCCATCGCCGCCGCGGCAGAGGCGACCGGCGACGTGTCGATCCTGATCAACAACGCCGGTTCGGCCACCTACGCATCGCTGCTGACGGGCGACCTGGCGGACATCCGCCTGGAGATCGACACCCACTACCTCGGCACCTTGGCGGTCACCCGGGCATTCGCCCCCCAGCTCGGCTCTCACGACAGCAGCGCGGTGCTGAACATCCTGTCGGTCGCCTCCTGGGTCAACTTCACCGATTTCGGTGCCTACTGCGCCGCCAAGTCGGCCTCCTGGTCGATGACGAGCGGGCTGCGCCAGGAACTCGCCCCGCAGGGCACCCGGGTCTCGGCGCTGCACGTCGGGTACATGGACACCGACATGACCGCTGGCCTCGACGCGCCGAAGGCCGACCCTGCCGACATCGCGCGCATCGCCCTCGACGGTGTCGCTTCCGGCGCCCCTGAGATCATCGCCGACGAGACGAGCAAGACCGTGCTCGCGAGTCTGTCCGGAGGCATCGGCGCGCTCCACCCGCAGTTCGGGACGGAGAAGGTCACGCCCGCTTACGTCATTGTCAACTTCGATGTGCTCGACGAGGAGGCCGGCCTGGCCTACGCGGCCGTGGCCCAGCAGTCCATCCTCGACCACGGCGGCCATTACCTGGTCGGGGGACCCACGCCCGAGCCCGTCGAAGGCACCTGGGACTCCTCCGGGTTCGTGGTCATCGAGTTTCCCGACATGGACCGGATCCGGGAGTGGTACGACTCCGCCGAGTACCGGCGGGCCCGGGAGATACGAAAGGACAAGGCCCGGGTGGCCATGCTGTTCGTCGAGGGCGCACCGCCTGAGGGCTTCTCCCGCCCGGCCTAGGTGTGCTGTCCGGGGACGGTCGGGGCGCCCTGGGTGCCGTCGAGGGGCCGGCAGCGGGCGAGGGGTTGGCGGTGGACCTCCGGCGTGGTGCTGATGCGCAGGGTGTAGCCCTGGCCGCACCGTACGGTGACGCCCTGGTCGAGCGCGCCGCGCTCGACGGGCTCCAGTTCGGTGGCGCGGAGGAAGTCGGCGACCTTGCCCGGCACGTCGCGGACGACCGGCGCTCCGGAGCCGGGGCGTCCTTGTCGGCGGCCGCGTGCTCGGGCAGAAGATCAGCGACGGCGGTGCGAACATTCTCGGCAAGCACAGGTACGGCCGCGCCTCACCCGGCCGGTGACGGCGTCGCGATACCGCACGACGAGCCCGGGCGAGGGAGGGGAGCTACGCGGTGACTTTGTCCTTGGCCTCGGTGTCGTCGTCGAAGGTCATCTCCGGTGCGGGCCGGCGGAAGCCCTTGGTCATGGCAGCCAGGTAGACGACGCCGATCGCCAGCCAGACGCCGCCGATCTGGAGTGCGACGTCACCGAGCCTCGTGAGCAGGTAGAGGGAAACGCCGGCGCCGACGGCCGGCATCACCAGGTACGAGAAGAGGTTGGGGGTGCGGCCGTGTCTGCGCTCTCGGACCAGGTGGGCGATCACGCAGACGTTCACCAGGACGAAGCCGAGGAAGGCGCCGAAGTTGATGAACGAGGTGGCTGTGGTCAGGTCGAGTTTCATGGCGATGACACCGGCGGCCGCTGTCAGCAGCAGGTTCAAGACGGGCGTGCCGGTCTTCTTCGACAGGTTGCCGAAGACGGCCTTGGGCAGTGCGCCGTCGCGTCCCATGACGTACATGAGGCGAGCGGCGGAGGCTTGCAGGGCGATGCAGGAGGCGATGGATCCGGCGATGGTGACGAAGTTGATGATCTCGGCGTACGTCTCGCCGCCGACCTGGACCTTCAGGTGGTAGGCGGCCGCGTCGACGTCGGCGAACTTCGCGCCGGGGTGGACCAGTTGCATCACGAAGGACAGCACGATGAAGATCGCTCCGGCGGCGATGACGCAGCCGATGATGCCTCGGCCGATCGTCTTTGCCCCGCCCCTGGCCTCCTCACCGAGCGTGGAGACGGCGTCGAAGCCGAGGAAGGAGTACGCGGCGATGGCGGCGGCCGCAGTGACCGCGCCGATCGAAGTACCGGAGTTCCACAGGGCGTCCGTGGCGGGGGCGGAGGAGCCGTGCTTGCCGAGGAAGACGACACACAGGGTGGCGAAGAGGACCAGCGACCCCAGAGCGATGAACATCAGGACCTTGTTGACGCGGTCCGCGAGCTTCATGCCGAAGACGTTGATGCCGGTGGTGATGCCCACCGAGACGATCAGCCAGACCCACTTGGGTATGTCAGGGAACTGGGCGTTGAAGTAGATCGCCGTGATCAGCCAGCCGACCATCGGGATGAAGAAGTAGTCGAGCAGCATCGCCCAGCCGGACAGGAAACCGATGCGGCTGTCGAGCATCTTGCGGGCGTAGGTGTAGACCGACCCCGAGCCGGGCACGGCGCGCGCCATCCTCGCGTAACTCAGCCCGGTGAGCAGCATCGCGAGGGTGGCGACGGCGAACGCGGTCGGGGCCACGCCGCCGCTGGTGGCGGCGACCACGCCGAAGATCGTGACGACGATGCCGGGGGAGATGTAGGCCAGGCCGAACAGGACGACGGAGAGGAGGCTCAGGTCGCCCTTCAGTCTCATGGTGTTCCCGGTTGTCTCGCTGTTCATCGTGGTGGCTCCTCGGTGGTGTGGGCGGCGTTCCAGGTGGCGGGGTCGATGCGGCCGCCGTACAGCGGGAGCTCGAGGGCTGGGTCGCCGGGGCGGAACTGGTCCCAGATCCGGTTGAGACCGGCGGTGCCGTAGCGGCGGACGTTGCTGACCTCGTCGAGGTCGATCACGTCGGTGAGGGTGGAGTCGCCGGCATCGACGGTTTCGGCGCGCACCGTGCCCTGCGGATCGATGACGAGGCTGCGGCCGATCCCGGATGGGGCAGCGGAATTGACGCTGGCGACGAAGACCTGATTGGTGATGGCGTTGGCGCGGCTGAGGACGACTTCCTGCGCGCGGTCGCTCGTCGACGTGCGGACCACGTTGACGATCAGCTCTGCGCCCATCCAGGCCAGATGGCGGGAGATCTCCGGGAACCAGGTGTCATAGCAGATGGACAGTCCGATGCGGCCGACCCCGGCGAGGTCGACGACCTCGAACCGGTTGCCGGGTGTGGTCGTCTCGTACGGGCGCCACGGGCAGATCTTGCGGTACGCGGCGAGGCGCTCACCCCGTGGTGAATAGACCGGTGTCGTGTTGTGGACGCGGTCGCCGGTGCCTCGCTCGTAGACGCTGCCGGGTACCAGCCAGATGCCCAGATCCCCCGCGAGCTCGGCGAAGGCGGCATCGCGTTTGCCGTCGAGCGGCTCGGCCCCCTTCTCCGGGGCGGCGGGGACGCCGGGGGCGCTCTCGCCGAGGTGCAGTTCGGGGTAGACGACGAGGGCGCCGGGTGCGCGCAGTTTCACGCGCCGCTCCACGTCGGTGGCAAAGCCTGCGAGGTCGTCGGCCGGGCGGCCGGGCGCCTGGGCGAGGATCAGGGGCAGGGGGCGGGCCATGCGGGAACCAGCCAATCGAAAGGATTATTTGTACGAGGAGAAGTCGACGGAAATTCGGGCGCCGATAACCGAAAATTCCGGTGGGACAAGAATGCAGCCAGTCAGCCATAGCTTCAAATACTTGGCAGGGCTGATTATCATGCCTTTGAGGCATGAAGGTGTCATGCCTCCACCGTCTCCCGAGGGGCCACCGCCATGGAACTCCGAGTGCTGCGCTACTTCCTGACCATCGTGGAGACCGGTTCCGTCACCAAGGCTGCTGAGGTGGTCCGCGTCGCCCAGCCCTCGCTGTCGCGTCAACTGCGCGGCCTGGAAGCGGCCTTGGGGATGACGCTCTTCGACCGCAGCGGCAAGCAGATGGTCCTGACGGCGGCCGGCCAGCGCTTCCTTCCCCTGGCCCGCGACCTGGTCGCCCGCGCGGATGCCGCCGAGGCCGCAGTCGGTGCGCTGGCTGCCGGTCGTGCCATGCGGATCACCGTGGCGGCGCCGCCCACCACCATCACCGACGTGATCGCGCCGTTCCTGGCCACCTGGGGGCCGGAGGATCCGCTCGTCACCGTGCAGGCGGAGAGTCCGGCACGTGCGTACCAGGCCCTTGCGAGGGGCGCCGATGTAGCCATCTCCTCGGCACCTCCGAGGCGCCGTTTCGCCGGGCTCCCGGTGGCCCGCCTGCCGCTGTGGGCCTACGTCCGTGCCGACCATGCCTGGGCGGACCGGGACCGCGTCACCATCAGGGAACTTGCCGCGGAGCCCCTCATCGTCCTCACCCCGGCGCACGGCACCCGCCGCATCCTGGACCATGCCGTGCAGGATGCGGACGCCTCGTACGACATCGTGCTCGAATGCGACACCCCGCACGTCGCACAGGCCATGGCGGCTTCGGGCCATGGTGTCGCGGTGGTCTCCGACGATCCCCGCTTCGACCTGCACCCGCTGCTGATCCTCGACAGCACGGGCGAACCGCTGCAGATCCACCTGCACGCGGCGTGGGACGCCGGCCACTATGCGCTGCGCAGCATCGAGGCATTCGCGGCCGGGTTGTCACGCTTTTGTGTCGAGCGGTACGGGCCACAGGTCGCAGCCCTTCTATGAACTGCAGCGACGACTACAGACCACGGCCCTCACCACGACGCGAAGCGTGATCGCTCTGCCGCCCGACGGCCGACAGGCCCCCGAGAGCTGGAGGTATGCCTGGCGGGCAGCCTGACCAGATCGGGCAGGCATTGGACGGCGGCCCCGGCGCACCTCACCATGCGGCGATATCCCGCATCAGCTGCCAGCCCGAGAGGACCTCCGACCATGCCGAGACCGTTCCATACCCGACGGCTACGCCGTGCCGCTGCCGTCGCCGCCATGCTCGCGGGGCTGTTCGCCGTCCCGCCACCGACGATGGCGGCGCCCGCCGCAACCGCACCCATACCGGGTGATCCGCTCACCGGAAGCGGGGCGGTGAACCGGACCGAACTCACCGCCGGCCAACTCGCCGGGGGTACCGCCGAGGACACCGTGCCCGACAGCGCCTTCGCCCTGCCGGCGCAAGCAGCGCCACCCACCCACAGCTTCGAAGGCACCCTCACCCTCGACGGCCTCTCCACCGCCGGCGGTTTCCGCGCACTGAAGGACCCGCACGGATACGGAGACACGGCGACAACCCGGCACCTGCCACCGGTCGACATCGCGCTCGTGCAGAACGGCAGCCACCTCGTCCCGGCGAAGCGCGGGTTGCAGTACACGGGGAACCAGGCGTGGAACCTGGCAGTGGGACCCGGCCGCGCGTGGAACGAGGACGGCGACGGCCAACGCACGCGCGCCTCACTGCCGTTCGCGCTCGTCGAGCGCAACGCCAACTGCGTGCACAACGGCGCCCTGACGTTCCTCTTCGACGCCACATCGATCTCCGAAGTCCACTACCAGATCACCACGGAGACCTGCGAGTACTTCCAGTTCGACATGTGGGGCCAGGTACCGGCCGACTACCGGCCCGGCCCCGTCGACGGCGCCGAGAACCTGCGCGACGCGTACGCCTCCGAGATCGGGGACCGGCTCCCGACCAAGCCCATCTCGGCGCTGGCCACCGACTACCCGGACAGTGGGGTGGACGTGGCGAAGTTCGGCTCCGGCATCACGCCGTCCGCGCTGAGCACCTTCGGCTTCTACTTCGGCGGAGTCCACTACGTGGGCAACTGCCGGACCCGGCAAGGGGAGTACCCGTTCTGCGGCCAGATGCTGCTGCCTTCGTACTCGACCGCGAAGTCGGCGTTCGCGGGAACAGCCATGCTGCGTCTGGCGCAGCGCTACGGCCCGGCCGTGGCCCAGGAGAAGCTCTCCGACCGAATCCCCGAGACCGCCGGCAACACTGCCTGGAGCGGCGTCACCCTCGACCACACCCTCGACATGGCCACCGGGAACTACACCTCGCCCGGCTACGAGACCGACGAATCGGGCAGCACCATGGCGGACTTCTTCGCAGCCGAGCCCTACGCCGACAAGATGCGACCCGCCCTGTCCTTCCCGCGTAAGGCCAGCCCCGGCAGCAAGTGGGTCTACCACACCTCGGACACCTTCCTCGCCACCCGCGCGATGAACAACTACCTGCAGGACAAGGCCGGTTCGGACGCCGACATCTTCGACATGCTCCGCGACGACGTGCTCGAACCCATCGGCGTCGGGCCCGACTCCCTCGCCTCCTCCCGCACCGACAACAGCCCCGGCGGGGCACCCTTCGGCGGCTACGGCATGTTCTGGACGCAGGACTCCGTCGCCCGGTTCGCGAAATTCCTCAACAACGACCACGGCGCCGTCAACGGCACGCAGATACTCGACCCGACACTGCTCGCGGCCACCATGCAACGCACACCGGAGGCCCGGGGCATGACCACCACCGGCACCAAGCCCATGAAGTACCAGAACGGCTTTTGGGGCGCCGAGTTCACCTCCGCCGACAACCCCGCCTACACCAGCCCCTTCTACGTACCATTCATGTCGGGATACGGCGGCATCACCGTCGCGATGATGCCGAACGGCGCCACCTACTACTACTTCAGCGACAATAACGAGTTCAGTTGGAACGCCGCCGTCGCCGAAGCCGACAAGCTAGCGCCCATGCCCGGCGCGGCAGTTACTGCGAGGTAGACCCTATCGAACGTGTCCTTGCCGAAAACCTCATCCATGCAGGTCATGTGGCTTTGGCAGGCGCGGCGTCACGCTGCCCACGGGGGACCCACGGCTGAATGCTAACCGTGAGGTCGTGGTTCTCTCAGTCGCTGGTGTTGCTGAGGTCCTGGATGCGGGCTTGTATCAGGGGGAGGATCTCGGCTGTGGCTTGTTCGACGGAGACGAAGAGTACTTCGGCGTTGAGCTTGCGGTGCGGCACGTGAGCGAGTTTGTCGCGCAGTGCGATGGGACCGCTGTATGCCTGTGTCACGGTGCCGTGAGATGCCTGTTTGAGCATTTCGCCGAAGGTGAGCATGCAGTAGGCCAGGGCGAGGAGGCGCTCATTCCCTGGCTTGGGTGTTCCGTCGCGGAGGATTGAGCGCGCTTGGTCGAGTGCTGCCATTGCGTCGGTCAGGCGTAGCAGCTCCCGGTTCTCCCGGTCCGTGCGTGTATTGGTCACGCCGCCCCGCGCAGATCGTTCAGAGGTTCAGTTTCTTCGACTTCCACTCCGGGGCCGCGTGGGACGACTTCCACGAGGGCGCCGAGGATGCTGGACAGGTCTGATTCGAAGCTGGTGATGTCGAAGTAGGAGCGGTCGGCGTCCAGGGTGGCGACAAGTTCCCCGGGCTCGGTGCTCAAGGCGAAGGAGTGCAGGCCATGCCGACGTCCGAGCTGGCGAATGGTCGTGGCATTGGCGCGGAGCTTTGCGGTGGTGGCCGGCCTCACGGCTCATCCTCCCTAGCGCTTTCGGGCACCGGAATCGACAGGAGCCAGAATATCGGAGTGTGGCAGCAGGATGGGCCTGCTCGGGAGGGGCGCAGGGAGCGGTGTCCTCTTGCTCCGTACGGCGGTGTACGACCCCGAGCACTCTTGCTACAGAGTGATACGACTCGTCGCGGAGAGTTGTCGCGCGGCTGGGGGTCAAGGGGTCGCAGGTTCAAATCCTGTCGTCCCGACGGTGTTATTGCAGGTCGGAGGCCGTTTCCGCCGGAAGGCGGGGGCGGCCTTTTCCGTTGGTGGTCGTTGGGTGGTCGTAGATCGGGTACGGGCACGTTTCTCCCCCTGACTTTGTCTCATGCTGCTTGTGCGTACTGGTCGCTGTGAGGCTGGCTTCGCGGGGCGGGCGGGTTGGTGGTCGTTTTGTGGTCGTAGCGCTTTTCCTCGCGGTCGAGCTGCTTGGCGATGGCGTCGACTGCTTGGCGGGCCGCGGGCTTGGTGAGGTGCCCGTAGATGTTGGCCGTGGTGGAGATCGTGGAGTGGCGCAGGGTTTTCGACACGATGGTCAGCTCGACGCCGTGGGTCAGCGCCAGCGTTGCGGCGAGGTGGCGCAGGTCGTGGACGCTGGTGCGTGGAACGCCTGCCTGGCGGGCGAGGTAATGGAAGTGGTTGAGGACGTACTCCGGGTGCAGCGGCCGCCCGTCTTCGCGATGGAAGACGAACCCGCCTCCCTGTTCGCCGGGTGCGTAGCACTGGATTCTGCGGCGGGTGAGGATGGCGTGGATGCGGGGTGACAGGGCCACCCAGTCGCTGCTCTTGCGGGTCTTCGGGCGGGTCAGGACGAGCTTGTTGTTGTCGATCGTCGAGAGGGTCCAGCGCACGTAGACGGTGCGTGCGCCGAGGTGAACGTCGTCCCAGCGCAGGCCGAGGGCTTCACCTTTGCGGAGGCCGGTGCCGATGAGGAACTCGATCAGGTCGGCGAAGGCCGGATCGCTGGTTCGGCAGTGGTGCAAGAAGCGGACCGCCTGGGCCGGGGTCCAGATGGTGCGCTCGCCGGAGGCCGGGCGGGGGATCACAGTGGGCCGGACGACGTTGGTGGGGAGTCGGTGCTGGCGGACGGCGTCGCCGATCGCGCTGGAGAGGGTGGCGAGGATGTGCCACACGGTGGGACGTCCCCGGCCGGCGGCGAGCTGAGCCAGTACGAAGTGGTGGATGTGCTCGTAGGCGAGCTCGTCCAGGCGGACCGGACCGAGGGCCGGAATCAGATCGTCGTGGACGTAGTCGCGGTAGCGGACCCATGTGGTGGCCTTGAGCCGCAGCCGCTTGGCCGCGAGCCACTGGACCAGGTAGTCGGCGACGGTCTGGTTCGGATCGGCACTGACGCCGATCCGGCGGCCGGCACGGTAGCGGTGCAGCGCGGTACGGGCCTCGTCCTCGGTGGGGAAGCCACCCCGGCGCACCGTGCGGTTGTGCCCACCGGGCTCGGTGGCGGGAAGATCGACAGCGAAGGTCCACGTCCCGTGAGCGGGATCGGACATCAGCTGGGGGCAGTGGGCGCCAAGCTGGCGGCGCTGCTCGTCGCGGCAGCCGCAGCGCCGGTAGACGCGCCCCACGGTCTCGTGGGCGCGCATAACGATCACCTTCCACGGCGACATGGAATCGTTGGGCATTTTCATTGTGAATCGCAGCTAAGGAGAAATGGAAATTCCTTACGACCACAATCCGACCACAATGGCCCCGATCTGCTGCCTGACCAGCGGTGATCCCTTTACTTTTCCGACAAGTGCGGAAATCTTCCGGGCGCGGTAGAAAAATAGTGTGCCAAGCGGCTCGACCCTGGTGCTGAGCAACTCGGCGATGGCCGGGCTCGAAATTTGGGCGAGGCATAGGACGGTCATCTGCCTGAAGCCCAGCCCAGGCCGGGAGACGCGCACGTCACGAACTGACGCGGATACCGGCCGGTTGTCGGTGCCGTGTGGCATCCTCACCTGCCATGATCGTGATCAATGGGATTCGTCGAGCACGACGTACTCGCGCCCGACGCCGGGTGGACAAGCAGGCGGACGATCTGCGCGCCGCGCTCGATCGCCTCGGATACGACTGGTGGCCGATACCGCTCGGAGTCCGTGTGGCCTTGCGTAAACATGATGCTGCGCAGTGCGGCTGGTTCATCAACTTGCAAGCCTGGGTGCTGATCGCGTGGCTGTTCCTCAGCTTCGAGGCAGTGAGTTTCTGGCAGGAAGAGCTACTCCGTGGCCGAGTCACCTTGGTCTTCCTCGCCGTCGGGATGGTTCTGACGGTGATCGCTGGTCAAACGATGGACTCGGCACGTGCGACACGCCGCAATCGCCTCGCCTGGCTCTGTGCCTATGTGATCGAGAGGTGCGCTGAGGCCCACAGGCGCGGGGGAGACCGTCGGCGCGAGGCTCTGGTTGAGGTGTCGATGGCCCTCCGGAGCCTGGGGGGTGAAGTGCTGGCTGCTTACCGCAGGTGTGGGTCGGTGCGGTCCTTCTCCCCTCCGAACGCAGATCTGCGGCGCCACGCCGGACAGGTGGTCGCCAAGCTCCGCACCGCTGAAGCGGGGTTGCACGGCGATTGTCCGCAGCACGCCCTGGAAGAGGTGGCGGGGCTGGTCGCGACAATCGCGGAGCAGTACACGCGCAGCAAAGTCGCGACCCTGCTGCCGGTCGGGTCTGTCGCGGACTTCGAACCCGTACGTGACCGTGAGCCGATCCTCGTGGGCGTCACCGTGGTGACGATCGCTGGCGGAGCAGTCGCTGTCTCCTTGCTGGATCTGCCCGACGTGGCTTCAGGAGCTGTGATCGTCGCGGTGGCGGTACTGATGCTACTGGTGCTGTTCGGGAGGCGGTGGCACCGGTACCTGCCGATTGCCGACATGTTCAAGCCCGGACCATGATCGGCGCCACCGTTGCCTCACATCTGCGGGCTACTTTCCTACGCCTCGCCGGATCCGTGGCGTCGCCCCGTAGGCACGCCATGGCCCACGATCGCGGCCACGGCTCGCTGCGCGTCGGCGACGATGCCCACTTCCGCGGGGTAGTTCTTGCCGATCTCGTGCGGGTCGATGCCGATGTGGATGAGCTTCGCGGGCGGAATCGAGAAGCTGACGCCCTTGGCGCAGCTGACCAGTCGGTGAAGCGGCAGCCGACGGAGATGACGGCATCGGCGGAGCACGCGGTCGCGGGCCCCGCACCGATTCAGAAGTGTCATTGCATCAGCCGGCGCGAGGCCGATCACTGCTCCCTTGATCGTTCCCGGTCGCAGCACCTTGTACGCCATGGACGCGCGGCCGAGTTGGTTCACAATGGGAGTGTGACTTCCGGTGCGACTGACGACCAGCCCCTGCCCGAATTGCCGCCTGAGGTCGTTGAGCGAATCGTCGATGAGCTATCAGAGCGCGGTGACAAGGTGGTCGGCTGCCTCCGAACTGCGGCGGCGCTGATCCAGCAGGCGGTGGATGGTGATCGTGGGCTTCGTCTAGCGGAAAGCGCCGGGTACAACCTGCGTGAGGCACTCGATGGCGTAGTGCCGAAGCACAACGGGGTGCCACACGAGCACGACGAGGACGGAGACAATGGCGAGCATGGCCAAGCAGATCAAGCACACCGCCACCGACAAGACCATGACGCTCAACGAGCTCGCCGCCTTCGTCCAGGATGCCATGCGCTCCGGCGCCGACGGCACCGAGAAGGTCAAGGCCACCGTCGCCTTCAGCGGCAGGATCAAGGACGTCACAGTCGACGTCGCCACACCCGCGCAGACCTCCCTCGACAAGCCGGACACCTCCCACGGGGGGTAGGGGTGTCGCAATCACCAGCTTGATCACCTGAGGGTGCGCCGCGGTCAACTCGGGAGACGCGCGCTCATATCGTCGATAGGGAGTCGACAAGCGCCAAGCCTTTAATACTCCAGCTGTAGATCGTGATCCGAGAGAGGCCCGTCGGCGAGGGACGGCCGTTATTCCAGCCACATTCCGTCGCGCATGATGACTCTCCCGCGTAGTTCCGGCTCGCCGCGCCAAGCGCGCACAGTCCTTGGGACCACGCGTACATACAGAAAGGAACCCTCCTCCACGCGCGGATCCCACCCGAACTTGTCGGCGAGCGCCTCCGCTGCGCCTTCGGGCACCTCCTGGTCCGGGAAGCACTCCGCCTCACACTGGAGGAGCACCACGTCGAAGGTGTCCGGTAGCGCCAGACGCACGCGCGGCTCTTTGCGGACGTTCCGCGCAGTCACGGAAGTGGCGCTGGTACACATCCACACCGCTCGTCCATCCCACAAGAACCACAGCGGCACCTGGTGCGGCCCGTGATCAGGGTGAGCCGTCGACACCCATACATCCTGCTCGGTAACGAGCCGCTCCAGAGCGTCGCGCATACGCTCCGCCGTCTGGCGACGAACGATTCCCGTGGTCTCCATGAGGACCGACCCTAGCCAGCAGGCGCGGAGCGCGCCTGAGGCGCGGGACCTACTCCCAACGACCGATGAACCCCTCAGCTTTTGGCTCGGGGCGACCAACTTCGGTGCTCAGGATGGCCAGCTGCAGTGCTCAATCACGCTTGTCTCCGGTAGTGGCTGGCTCGTGATCGCGCCTGGTGGCTGCGTCGCCAGGCGGACCAGCTGAGCCGGTGGGCCGGGCCGTGGGCGGGCCGGACAACAACACTGATGAACAGGCGCTGGATCTCGTTACAGGTCAGCGGGATCAGGTTGGCCGGCGTGGGGCAGTGTGCGTGTTCGTCGGCGCGGACGACGGCGAGGAAGGCATGGGCCAGCATCGCGAGGGTGACTCAGCGGGCCCAGGAGGGGTAGCGGCGGACCTGGTGCTCATCCAGTCCGACCAGCCCCTTCTCACTTTGGAAGGTTTCCTCCACCCGCCATCTGGAACCTGCGACCTTGACCAGGGTGGCGAGGGATGCCGACGTGGTGGAGTGACAGCGGTAATAGGCGAGTTCACCGGTGGTGCGGTTGCGGCGGATCAGCAATTGGTGGTGGCCCGGTGCCGCCTCGGCGAGGTCGATGACGGCCCAGTCGTAGAACCGCTGTCCCTTCGCGCCGCGTCCGGCCGAGAGCTTCTGCCAGGCCCGCTTCGGCACCTTCTTCACCAGCGCATCGGCGCGGAACGTGCTGGCGCCGGTGGTCATTTGGGCTGAGCAGGCCACTGCGAGGACGCAGCCGATGCCGCGTTTTTCCAGCGCGGATCGCAGTTTGGGGTTGCCACCGTAGACCTCGTCACCCGTGACCCAGCCGACGCGGTGTCCAGCGTCCAGGAACCGTTCGATCATCACCCGGGCCAGTTCCGGCTTGGTCGCGAAGACGGTGCCCTCGCCGAGCCCCGCGGCCCGGCAGCGGTCCGGATCGCAGGTCCAGGAGCGCGGGATGTACAGCTCTCGGTCCACCGCCGCGTGCCCGCGCTCGCTGGCGTAGTCGAGGTAGACGGCGACCTGAGAGTTCTCGATTCGCCCGGCGGTGCCGGTGTATTGGCGCTGGACCCCGACGGTGCGTGTGCCCTTCTTCACGTTGCCGGTCTCGTCGACGACCAGCACTGCGGCCTCGTCGTGGAGGTGCTCGACGACGTATTCGCGCACGTCGTCGCGGACGGCCTCGGCATCCCAGGCGGCCCTGCACAGCAGATGCTGCATGCCGTGTGGGGTGGCCTTCCCGGCCCACTCTGCGATCGTCCAGCAGTTCTTGCGCGGCATATCCGACAGCAGGCCCAGCACCAAGCGCTTGGCCCGGAGGCGGGGTTCGATCCGCGCGAACCGCCCGGCTATCCGGCTCATCAGGCCATCGAACGCCTCCTGCCAGCGGGCAGGGTCTACGCTGTGACCTGCGGCCACCGCGTGATCGTTTGTCTTCACACACCGATGATCAACGTGGCCGCACCCGTCTCCACAGCGCGTCAGGGTCGCGCAGCGTCGCCGTCCTGTGTCAGGAGGACATGTGCAACGTGGCGAAGTCTGGTGGGTCGAGTTCGACGAGCGGCGGCCGGTCGTACTGCTGTCGGAAGGCGACGCGTCCGGGATCCGGGTGATGCAGGTCGTGGCTCCGGCGGGCGTCGACATCAGCGGTCTGGGCGTCGAAGTGGCAGTAGGCGCCATGGAAGGGCTGCCCTTTGAAGGCGTGCTGCGGTTCGCGTTCCCGTGTCCGGGCTTTACCCCTTGCACGTGGCTGACCACCGTGTCCCGGGACGACTTGATCGAGCAGGCGGGCGCCCTGCCCTACGCGAAACTCAACGAGATTGAGGATGCCCTCCGACTCGCTGGACAGGCGAAGGAGCGGACCCCGGCGACGACCGCGAAGCTCAGCGAATTAAGGGACGCCCTCCGTCTCGGTGGACTTGAGTAGTCGGGTAGGCGAGAAGGAACGGACACCCTCGGTGGCGTGGTCGATCTCGTCCAGATGATCGACACTGACCACCTGTCTCCTCGGCGCCCCTCACCATCGAGATCACGATCTACAGCTGGAGTATTAAACTGCCGCGATGAAGACGGGTGAGGGGTGGCTGGCCGTCTGGCCAGTAGCCGCGTTCTTTCTGGGTGGCCTGGCGACGCAGTTCGCCGCGTTGCTAAATCGACGCTGGCAGCAGCGCGATAAGGTAGCGCAAGACGCTGACGAGATTCGGAAGCGACGTGAAGAGTTCGAGCTAAGTCATCTCGTCGATGTCAATGAACTGCTCTCCTCTCTGGAGAATTTGTTCATTGAAGCATGCCGCGAGCTGAAGGCGTACCAGAGGCTGCAGACCCAATCTGATGTCGAGCCGGACTTCCCCGATGCGCCTGTAGACGCCTATAAGGGCGCTGCTGCCGCTGTCCGGCAGCAAGTTGGGTTCATCCTGTCTGACGAAGTACGCCGGTACGTCTACGTCACCTGGGAATCTGCCAAGGAGACGATAGACCTGTACACCACAGGCGAGGCTGATGAAGATGAGGTGTGGGCGGTCGCGGCTGGTTTCGACGAAACTTATGTAGCCCTTTCGGGTCGCGTGCGGGAGATCTACGCCGGTCGGGCCGTATAGGAGACTTTGCATCGTGTGCCGTTCAGAAATGCGTCGCTGCAGGTCGTAGGCGGTCTGGTGGGATCTGAGGGCTCGTTGGGACCATGAGCAGGTGATCGTCTCACTGGTGTATCAGGTCACACGGAAGCTTCGGCGTGGAGCGAGATCCCAACGCGCACAACGTCCGCATCGCCAGGTCTCTGGGTATAACCGTGCTGACTGGCCACGGCGGTGACCGTGCCATCCTCGAAAAGCTGCACCTCCACCATGCCCGGGCTCTGGCCGCCGTCGGCTCCGACGACCTCGACAACATCGCCGTGGCCATCGCCGCTCAGGGAGTGTCACCCGGGACACGGGTCGTCTTGCGAGCCGGCGAGCACGAAGCGATCGCCGAAACCCGCTCTCTGCTACCCCTGGGCACCATCCGCGACGTCACCAGCCTGTCCGCCGCCCACATACTGGCCCGGCTGATGGACATCCCGGCTACCGGCGTCATCGAACACCAGCACCGCACGTTCGTAGAATTGCCCGCAGACGGCTTCGCGCCCTGGCCACTCGCGGCACGCCAGGGATGCTCACACATGGACATCGCCCTATCCCGCTGACCTTCAGCACCGTGCGCGGATGGGGCTTGGGCACGACCCGCCCCTGACACGTGTCGAACACTGCCGGACGCGGGAACGGCGGGTGCAGCCCGAGATGGGGCTCCTTGTTGCGCGGCGTACTCGGTCGACATGAAGCCTCAGCCGAAGCCCGATCCGAAGTGCGCCACGACATCAGTCATCCCGCGGCGGGCACTACTCGCCGCCCCCAGGAAGACCCAGGAGCGTGACTGGTAGCTCGAACGCCAGGTATCAGAGCCGTCACACCCCTACCCACAGCTATTCACATGCGGTGAAATGCCCATCACCACAATCTTGGGGGAGAAGCCATGAGTAACCCGTACCAGCCGGGCCCGAGTCCCTACCTCACGGGCCCCATGCCGCCCGTCGGCCGGCCGAAGATGTTCAACACCAGAGCCGCGCAGGTCCTGTGGACCCTTCTCCCCATTGTGAGCCTCGGACTCGCGGGCGCCGTTCCTCTCGTCGCTGCCGCGGTCAAAGGTGTCGTGAAGCCCGTGGTACCGGCGGTCTACATCGCCGTGGAGCTGGTTGTGCTCGGGGTCGCCGTGGCCCTGGGTGACGGCGACCACCCGGTCGCGGGTCTCGTGCTGATCTTGTTCATTATCACCGCGGCGACGCACACGGCGCTGCTGGACAGCGAGCGGGTCACCTTCGGAAAGTAGCGTCGCCTGCCACGCTGGGACAAGGCCCTGCATGCCCCGCCCGTCGTGGTAGGGCCTTTGCCGTGCCGTAGCCAGGAGAAGGCGCTGGAGCCTCATCAAGTAGGGCTCGGTAGACCTACGGGTTCGAAAGTTTTAGACCACCCCGTTCCCACAAGCTGCCTCGTGCCGTTTCCCGCGGCCGCCCGCGTCGGCCGTCGAGCGGGTTGAACATCTCAGCGTCGAGGCGGTCGGGACCACGCCAGCAGGGCGTGGGCATCGTCTCAGGAGCCCGGGCCCACAGGTCGGGCGGGCCCGGGCGTCTGCCCCGATCACCGTTCCATCACGCCCCTCGCGCGCCACCCCCACCAGGCCGCATGATGCACCCCTACACCATCCTTGGGGGGATTCATGCACGTCCGTACCACCACTGTCACCGTGCTGCTCGCCGCAGCCATGCTCACCGCATGCGGAAGCAGCGACGACACCAACGCCAAGACCAAGACCAGCCCCAGCGCGGCCAAGCCGACAGCATCCGAGTCCACCGCCGAAACATCGCCCGAGACCGACGAGCCCTACTCGTTCGGCACCCCGATGGACTGGGGCAACGACGCGGGCAGCCTCACCGGCACCACCACCGTCCTCGGCTACGAACAGCCGATCAGCAGCGTCGGGTCGGCCGCGGAAGAGACCGGCGAGAAAGGCTATGTGTGGGGCGCCCTGGAGGTGAAGGTCTGCACCGACAAGGGCAAGCTCCTGGTCACGAACACCGACATGACCCTGGCGTACAAGGACGGCGCTCGCGTCGAGGCGTCCTCGTCGACGTGGGACGACTTCCCGAAGCCGGAGTTCCCCATCGAGACCGAGGTCCGCGCCGGGGACTGCGTCCGGGGGAAGACCGTGTTCCCGGTGCCGAGCGACCAGCGGCCCGAGAAGGCGATGTACGCGCCGGGCGGCGCCAGCGAGATGATCGCTGAGTGGACTGTGCCCGCGAAGGATTAAGGCAATAAGCGGCGGGCCGGCCCCATGGCCCGGCCCGCCATCACCCGGATAGCCTCTGGTGATGGACGACGTACGCGGAGCAGTCTGCGTGACCCTCTACGGCCCTGCGGAAGACTTCGACCGGGCCCTTAGCGCTATACAGCAAGCAGGCATCACCGCCCAGCAGGACAACTTCGAGCCGAACGCGATCGCTGCGTTCTTCCACACGGGGGCCGGACAGCCCTCATCGGAGTTCGTCGCCGAATGCGAAGCCCGTACGCGTGCAGCCGCCCATGGGTCAGGCTTCACCGTTGACCGAGCTGGCGTGTGGCAGAGTAACGCGGCAACTCGCATGCTCGCCTACAACCGCAAGACCGGCGAGTGGCTAGGCGCCTTCATCGACACCGAGCTGCCGATGCTGTTCCGGCTTGAACTGATGAATGACATCGCGGAGTCCCACGGGATCGACCTGAACGACATCGAGCTGCGAGACCCGCCCGAACTCCAGATCCCTGAAAGATGAGGCGAGGCAGCCACCCCTTCGAGCCGATGGACGGCGATCACTACACGCCGGGCTCGCAGCCACGCCACTCGATCAGCTTTCGGTCATCCAGCCGCACGTCCTCGGAGACGCCGACGCGACGTAGGAACTCGCGGAGATCCCGCGTGACTCCAGGGTCCGCTCGCACAGGCCCACGTGTATCACGGTATGGATATTACTGAGGTTTTCGTTAGTTCTGTGGGTGTAGGGCGCTGTGCGGTGTGAGTATCTTGGTGTGCCTTCCGAGTCTCAGTCCGTTGTTTCCGCAGTCTCCGCTCCGCCGCTGACGCGACCGCAGTTGGCCGAGGCCCGACGCATGCGGGCGGTGGAGTTGTTCGAGCAGGGACGTCCCCATGTGCAGATCGCGAGAATGCTGGGGGTCTGTCCCGAGAGTGTGCGGCGGTGGAAGCGCCAGTGGGAACAGGGCGGGGCTTCAGCGCTGCGGCGATCTCCGGCCAGGGGGCGGCCGTCCAAGCTTGATGACGCCCAGGTCGAGGTGGTGCGGGCCGCGTTGGAGCAGGGTGCCCAGGCGCATGGGTTCGAGGCCGATTTATGGGCCTTGGAGCGGGTCGGGCTGGTGGTTGAGCGGGTGACCGGGGTGAAGCTGGCGCGAGCATCGGTGTGGCGGCTGCTGACCGGGCGGCTGGGGTGGAGTCTGCAGCGTCCCCAGCGCCGGGCGGTCGAGCGGGACGAGTCCGAGATCGCCCGATGGGTCGCCCATGAGTGGCCACGCATAAAAGGGGGCGGTGAAGAAACGTGCCTGGATCGTGTTCTTCGACGAGTCGGGTGTGTCGCTGCTGCCCCAGGTGCGCCGGACCTACGCGCCCCGTGGCCGGACCCCGACGTTGCGGCACCGGCTGAACTGGAAACGCGCCTCGATGGCCGCCGCTCTGGGATACCACGCCGCCGACGCCGGCCGTGGTCCGCGGCTGTGTTTCTACCTCAAGCCGGGCAGCTACGACACCATGGCGTTAATCGACGTGCTGCAGCAGGTCAAAGCGTTCTATGCGGGTGAGCCGGTAGTGCTGGTGTGGGACGGGCTGTCCGCGCACTGGAGCCGGGACATGCGAGCGTGGGTGGCCGGAGAGGACTGGCTGACGCTGGAACGGCTGCCCGCCTATGCACCTGAGTTGAACCCGGTGGAACTGCTGTGGTCGGCGATCAAAACACGTGAGCTGGCCAATCTCACCGGCGACCACCTCGCCGACGTCGCCGATGCCACCGAACGCGGCATCCGCCGGGTCTGCTCCGACAAACAACTCCCATGGTCCTTCATCACTCACACGGGACTGACAATTCATAACCACTCACCACAGAACTAACGAAAACCTCAGTAGGCTAATTGCCAGGCATGCCTGTTGGGGGCAGGTGCCGGGCAGTAGCTTTTTCTCCTAGCTCCCACGCAGCGAAGACCCGGCGGTGACACCACAGTCCCGGCTTGGCCAAGTCCTGGAAGCAGAGAAGGACCAGCAGGTGATCCCCTGCCGCATCCGCAATCTCCCGCAACCGCAACGCGATCCGCGCAAGGGCCGAGCTGATCGAGGTCAGTCCGGTACACGCGGGTGAACATGGAGGACACCATGAGTGACGTTCGGCCCGCCTGGACCGCCATCGCTCACTGGCTGGCGGTGCACGCGCCTGCCTCGCACGCCACCTTACGGCCGGGCGCTGCCGTGGCAGACGTTCGATCCGCGGAGGTCGAGTTGGGGATGGGTCTTCCCGCCGACCTGGTGACGCTGCTTTTGGTGTGCGACGGAACGGTCGATGTCTCAGCCCTTGACCGCGACCCCGACGAGTATGATCCGGGCCTGTTTCTCGCCCAGCACCATCTGCTGCCGCTTGAGGAGATCGTGCACGTCCGGGGTAGCGGAGGGAACACCGATCAGTTCTGGGGTTCCTGGGTTCCTTTCGCCGTCACCGACTACTCCCTGCCTCCGTGGGGCGGCCTGGCAATCGACGCCGAAGGCCGCCTCGCCACCTTCAGCCAGGACGGCGGTGAGCCGCCGTCGGCACCGCTCACCTCCCCCGGGCACGGATCCCTCAGCGAGTTCTTGGACACCGTGGCCGAAGCCCTCACCCAAGGCACCGGCCCGTTGATGGCCGAGGCCACACCCGGCATCCACCGGGGCGCGCTCGTGTGGGGGCCGTTGCCAGGTGACGGCGCTCCGTGGACGCCGGCGCACCCGGAGCACGGCTCCACAGGCTGAAGGACAGCCTCCAGACGGGCGGCGGCGGATGAGAAGCGCAGGTCGGAGAGTACGGGGCAGCCGCTCTTTCACTCCCAGGGACGTCGAGCGGTTCGTGCTACGCCACGCGAATGCTGTGCTGCGCGGCAGTGCCCCGAGGCCACCCCTGGACTGGGCCGACCGCGCAATCTTGCGGGGCTTGAATATCCGTCCCTGCACCTCAGGCGGCGCACGGCTACTCGTCGCCACGGCCCGGGGTGCGCCCGCACATTCCTCTCTCGGGTGGACTTTTGTCAAATGTTGCCAAGCGGTGCATGATGGAAGTGACGGCGAAGCTGGCTTATGGAGGCACTGTCGTGGGGACCATTTGGGGACCACACGGTGTGCGCGACCCCGCACAACTCAGGCGTTACCGCACGTATTTCACCTGCGGAAAGCGTCGTAATTCCGGGGAATTCGGCGTTCGCACTTGACTGGGGGTCAAGGGGTCGCAGGTTCAAATCCTGTCGTCCCGACCAGCGTTTTCGCAGGTCGGAGGTCGTTTCCTCAAAGTGAGGGAACGACCTTTCTGACGTTTTGTCGGCTTGTGGTCGCAAGGTGGTCGCATGCGCCCGAGCGCTTCGGGGCTGGGCTGCTGTAACTCGCGGCTTCTGTGGGCCGCCTGATGATGGTCAGCTGGTTGTGCCGTTTCGGGATGTGGTCGCAGTGTGGTCGCGGGGCCGGTATGAGCTGTGGGGGAGTGGTTGGCAGCGCGGCTT